>VSOB01000003.1 GCA_009774625.1 Lachnospiraceae bacterium | reverse complement strand
CCTTTATGATTTATAAAATCACATTTTAACATATGAATAACCTTGTAATTAACAACAATTTTGTATCTCCTTTTCTCTGACAGCAGATTTTCCCCGCAAACCAATTCTGTATGATCGGTCGAGTTATATAATATTGATTTAAAATCGTATGTTATTTTATTTCTCCGGGAATGAAATGGGGATGCAGTCTAACACCATCAGGATAAATCTTCTGTACGTATCCCATATCTTCTGCCACACCTCTTCAAAAGGCAGGTTTTTGAGAAAAGCTCTGTGGTGATAAATATAACGAAGGAGATATAAAATCTGCGTTTCCTCATTCCCGGAACGGGGCATAATCTCATCTGCTATGGCTTCTTTGGATTCGCCTGAGGCGATTCTGGGGCCGTATTGGCCGGAAATATTAACAAAATCATCCCATACATAGGTATGATAATCACTGCAAAGAATTATTTCCTTTCCATCCTCGCCAGTCAGCTCTATCCAGGAATTTTCTTCCTTAACTGCAATGGCCTCATATCCTGCCGGAACAGGCAGTGGGTTTGATTTTTTATGCGAAGAAAGTATTCTTATAAATGAATCCTCTTTGTATTCCACAAGCGCCTCTTTTCCATGCTTTCTGCCAAACTCAAATACCAGCTCCCCCTCTTTATCCACGCTGATTGCTTCACAAATCATCCATTCAAAAAACGGAAGCCGATCATATAAAATGTCATCAAAGTATTTCGCCTTTATTTTAAGCTGTGCTGACATCATAATATCTCCAACATGAACCGTATCCAAAAATCTATAATTACTATAATACCCTGGCAAATAAGAAAGTTCAGACAGAACAATTTCTTTTAATGAATCAATATTGGCTCCCGCACAAATTACCCGGTACAGTAATTCTGTAAACGGAACAGTGAAATAAACATCCAGGGGCGCAGGACAATATCCTGACACTTCTTTTTCCAACCGTTCTTCCTGCAATTTCGACAGCTTTCCCTGATTAAATTGCGAAAATCTTCCTGCATATTTTTTACCGAGACGGTCTATCGTAAGGCTAAAATCCAAATGTGCCCAATCATAGCCATCCAATGCAGAATCCATCAATGTCGCAAAAAACAGTTCTTTAGCAATACCTCGATATAAATTGTTCAGACTTCTCTTTTCCTCCACATCCTCACAGGACTTTAAAGACTGATCCAAAAATTCAAAAAAGTATGTCCGCTCCTTTATGATTTTATTTTCATCTTTTTCCCTGGCAAACAGCCAGGAACCTGTAACATATTCTAATTGTTTTTCTTTGCCAAAAGCATCCAGGATTTCCCGGATCTGTTCTCTCCTGAATTGAAGCAGCAAACAAAATCCATGCCGTAATATCATTTTCTTTATTTCGTCCTGCGTCAGCAAAAAGCAACTGTACTTTTCTGCATAGTCAGATAATCTTTCCGAAAGCTCCGGCAATACGCCGTCCTGTATTTTATCCTCCAGCCAGGGTTTCATAAATTCCTCAATATCCGCATGCCATTTTTGAACCATCTTATCAGTCAGGATTCTTTGGAGTAAATCAACATATATCCTTATCACAAAAGAACCGATTTTTCCGAACAGTTCCCCATTCCCCTGCATTTGTTTCTGGGAAAGCCTGTCTCTGGAAACATTCAATATATCTCTGGTACTGCCGCCCCAAAAGTCAAGAATATCCGGTGTCAAATCAAAGCGCACTCTTTCTATCTCTGTATTTTCCACCCGAAAACCTTTACAGTATATTTCACAATCGCCATTTCTTTCCCCATCCAGGTAATATACTGCCGAAATTGCTCTCTGCCTGTCCCATACCACCAGATAGTCTCCTTCTGTATGCAGTGCAAAATCAAAATCGGAGTCTGCTATCCTATTTTCAAATATGTAATTACGCCTCTCCCTGTTAAAAAGCTGCTTCCAATACTCATTTTGATACAGGGTCTTACAGGTAAAATCCTGTTCGCCATTAAACTGACAGGCCAATGCAAACAAACTGGTCTGAAACCACTCTGTAAGCATTTCCTGCAGAACCCGGCAAAAATCACTTTCCGGTCTTTTCTTAAAAGGATATTCTCCATATCTGTGCTCCGCTTCCCAGCTCTCCAGAGCGTTCCGGCAATCTTCCACATCAACAGTAAACTGCATACGGGTACCCCGCATACAATTGCAGAATCTGAGATCCTGCCGGTCTGCAATGCTCATAAAGACATAGCCGTCCCGTTTGCCGGAATGCATGTTCAGGTTATAGACCAGCGGGTCGGTTTCCGTTTTGGTCTGGACGAATATAGTGTCTGTCACTGCAAAGACAGAATGGAGGCCGATGCCGAAGGCGGAAGTGGGGCGGAGCCATTGGGGCATTTCCCTCTCAGCCGCCGTATTTTCCTGATGGAAGCCGGTCCTGAGGATACGGTTTTCCACATCCTTCCGGCTGATCCCGGTTCCATTGTCTGTAATGGCAAATATGGCGGTGGGCTGCCCTTCCTGATGCATGACTTCAATTCTGACCTGATACTGGTCAAATACGCCGGGATCGGAAAAATCAAAGGGCTGTATCTCCCTGTATGGTATGCTGCCGTCCTGTTCCAGATGTTTCAGCAGGTGGTTCCACCGTCCGGAGCGGATGTCTGCCCAGAACTGTCTTTTCAGGGCATCCACGCTGTTCTGGAGCAGTTCCCGGATAAAGATCAGTTTGTTATTATACAGGCTATAGCTCTCGATCAGTTCATAGGCTTTTTCATTGCTGAACGAAAATCTCAGGTTTTTTCTGGAGGACAGTGTTTCCTGTCCGTCCACCAGAATCTTATAATGAAGGGAAGGGGAAAACGCCTCCAGCTCCGGATAGGCAAATTTATCCCAGTGCAGCTTGATATTTTGTATGATATCCTCCATCCACCCCAGCCAGTTCTGGGTTTCCAGCAGCACCGCATCACAAAATTCCTGCAGCCTGGGCTCCGTTGGATTTTCAAAGGCATACTTCTTTTGTCTCAGTTCCTGCCTGATCCTCCGGCTGGAAATGTCAAATACAACTGAAATCATATCCTTCTGCATCACAAAGGAAGTCACCGATTCATGTTTATAATAATGGACAAGGTTCTTTTGGGTGACGCCTCCGAATACTTCCAGCGCCATCTCATTGAAGCGGCCATTGTCCAGGTCACAGAGATCGCCCAGGCACAGCATGGCAGCGATAAACCGGGGATGGAACACATATCCCAGAAGGCTGTCCGTCGGCTCCAGCAGGGCAAGCAGCTCCTCAAAGGATAAGCCATGGGCAGAGCATATCTTTCCCACCACATCCTGTATCCGGGGCGGTATCTTCCCATCACTGCTCATTACCACATGCAGGGACTGCTTTAACTCTGCCCGGTCAGGCAGGACTCTGGCCCGCTCCGGATGCCTGCGCCGGTAAAACTCCGATACCAGCAGGATCACATCCCGGTAAACTGCCACCGGCCAGCCGGGTTCCCGGCCGGTCCGGTCTGCATTCAACACAGTGTCCGCCGCCCGTTTGATCTCCTCATCCGAAGATACGGCGCAGCCCTCCAGATAATCTTGAAATTCCGGCGTATCCCAGTCCGTTTCCAGTTCTTTTCCCTGAACCAGCATACCCAGATCATGCATATACGCACTGACAAGCAGCATCCAGGTATCCGCAGGGGAAAGTTTTTCGATCCTCTTTGTGCCCAGCAGCTTTTCCACCGCAGCGATGATGTGTTCGGAATGCTCATGGGAATGTTCACTGTAGTGGGGAAACAATGCGATCACCGGACGCAGATTCACCTCCATCTTTTCCCGTATAATATGGAAGGATTCCAGCAGCCGTCTGGCATTTTCCTCACACTCCGCAAAGTTTTTCAGATGCTGTTCCAATGTAAAGGTCAAGTCCGGACGATATCCGAACAGAGATTCATAAGATTCCATGCCCCGGCTCCTCTCTTTTGTAATGGATTATGATTATTATATCTCCTGTCAAAGTCAGATACAATATTTTCCGGGAAATCTATCCCCCTGACCGTTGTGCTTACCTCCCTGCCGCCCCCCAAATTGTCAATTCATATTTTCCTGCAAATTTTACTTGCTTTTTTCTGACAGTATAGTATAATAAAGGTCAGTGAAGCGGATTTATCCAGATATTCGCTGATAGTTCAGGCAGATATAGTTCATTGGTAGAACATCAGCTTCCCAAGCTGAGGAGGCGGGTTCGATTCCCGTTATCTGCTCTTTGAGAGCATTGATTTTGCTTGCTTTCCAGTGTTTTATCCTTACCATATCTGAATAATTCTCAGGATGTCCCATTGATTTATCTGTTTTTTCTTCATTGGACATTTTTTCCTCATATTCTTTGATTCTCTTTTCAATCAGTATCAGATGTATCAATAACTTCTCAGCAAACACGCATTGACAATCAATTAGACTTTATACTTTGTCTGTGAAATATTTGTTATACCCATACAGGAAGTGCAGGATATGGATAAAAACAGCATGGAAATGTTTCAGAAGATTTTAGACCGTCTTGATAAAATAGATAACCGTCTTGAAATTGTAGAACTCAAACAGGACCGCACTGCCGGAAAACTGGAAGATTTGCGTCTTGACGTGGCAATCGCTGAAAGAGATATCCGGCGTAGCATTCACGAACCGAAAGATCAGACAGAAACAATCGTTGAAGTATTAAGAATGAATGAACTACTGCCACGCTAAGGATTCATAATCGGGAGAATGTCCGGATAATTCCTGAAAAGACGTTCTTTTCACAGAAAATTTATGATCAATTCACATCGCCAGTCATTTTCTTATTACTCCAATATCGACCGGCTATCTTTTTTATGATAAATTTTACAACATCGCTTTGATCAGTAACAGTTCCATCGGCTGTTTATATCCCTGAATGTCAATCACAAAGCCGCCGCAGTCCTTATATCCCAGCTTTCTGTAAAAATGCTGTGCATCCTCATCCGCCCGTGTGGAAGTCAAAGCCATACCATATCCCTGTGATTTGATATCATTTTCCCAGTATTCCATAAGTTTTCTGCCATAGTGTCTGCCCCGGAAACCGGGAGCGATACAAAGCATGGTACAGAAAGGAGTATTATCCCAGAACAGATTGTATCTCAGCAGTCCCACCGGTTTGTCCTCCTCCAGCAGAACATACCCCTGTTTATCGCGGACTTTGTTGACAAATTCCGTTTCCGATAAATGCTGATCAAGGCAATACCAGAATTTCCGGTCGCTCATTTGTACATATCGGATTTCATTCATTATTAAGATGCCCTCCGCTGTTTTCTGTTTTTTCTGTTTTTCTGATGTTTTCTGTATTTTTGTTGTTTTCTATTATGATGTATTATGCATCAATCTTAAATGGTTGACAATGGAAACTCCCTTCATATTGTATCCTTACATAACCTATGCTATAATTCTGAAAAATAAGTGAGGAGCTTATTATGATTTTGTGAGACGGTTTTCATCATCGGATTTTTTTAATCTAAAACCTTCATCCGGCAAATACTGAAACAGGAGAAAGCAAACATGGAAAAAACCGGCATTGTAACAGACAGTCACAGCAGCATTACCCAAAAACAGGCACAGGAACTCGGCATATCGGTACTTCCCATGCCTTTTTTCATAGACGGCACCAGTTATCAGGAGGATGTAACCCTGACGCGGGAAGCATTTTTCACACAGCTTCGCGCCGGTGCAAACATTACCACCTCTCAGCCTGCCCCGGCTCAGGTCATGGAATACTGGGACAGGGCGCTGACGCAGTTTGAACAGATTGTATATCTTCCCATCAGCAGCGGACTTTCCGGTTCCTGCGCTGCCGCTTCTGCTATGGCCCAGGAGCCGCCCTATCAGGACAGGGTATTTGTGGTAGACAATGGCCGGGTATCTGCCCTGCTCCACTGCAGTGTGCTGGATGCCCTGGAACTGATTGCCAGAGGATATACTGCCCCGGAGATCAAAACCATTCTGGAACGCTGCCGGGAGCAGATGGTCATTTACATCGGTGTGGACACACTGGAACATCTGAAAAGAGGCGGACGCATCACCCCCGCCGCTGCCGCCATCGGTACGCTCCTTCATATCAAACCGGTGCTTCGATTTGATGTAGGCATACTGGAACCGTTCAAAAAATGCAGAGGATTGGGCAAGGCCAAAAAAGCCATGCTGGAGGCCATACAGCATGATCTGACCACCCGTTTTGCACCCTGGTATCAAAAGGACGCCTTCTATCTCCTGGCGGCTGCCAGCTCCACAAAAGAAGCAGCCCAGGAATGGGTGGCCGAAATACAGGACTTTTTTCCCGGTCAGAAGGTACTGTACGACGATTTATCTTTGGGTGTTTCCAGCCACATCGGTTTTGGCGGACTGGGCATCGGCTGCTCCTGTAAACCGGCGGAAACCATCGGGTAAGCCGTCCGTCTGCGGGTCTGAGCAGCGCAGTGTTTCATTCAAATAAAAGGAATAGATCACCTCTTCCCGGACGGGCTTGCCGGTCATACGCGTCAATGCCTCTCCATAATAAGCAAGCTGGGTCTGATAGCGGCTGATCAGATCGTATGCCCGATTGACCCGATCGGTTTTATAGTCCAGTACCACCAGCTCCCCTTCCTCCTCCCAGTACACATCGATGATACCCTGAATCAGCACTGTCTCATCGGCAGGAAATTCCGGATTCACCCGGTCTGCAGCAAGTCCCAGCATAAAAGGCTGTTCTTTCCAAAGCATCCCCTGCACAGCCGCTTTCTGCATCCTTTCCGCCGTTTCTGTCATCAGAAAATCCGCAATCATTCCTCTGTCGATACAGCCGCATTCCTCTTCTGTCATCCTCCCGCTTCTGACAAATGCCTCCAGATTTTTGTTTACCATATCGGTCAATTTCTCTCTGGAGCCGGTCAGGATAAGGCCTGCAAAGTCCAGCAGCTCCATCGCCCGATGAAAGGCGCTTCCTCTGGCCGCACCGGACAGCTTTTCCTCCTGGGTACAGAAACGGGGAATATAGGCTTCCTCCTGCAGGGGAAACAGATGGGAAGCGCCTTCCTCTCCCCCGGTCATCCTCTCCAGTTTCAGCTCTGATACTGTGGTTTTCGTGTACAGCCGGGAAAGCTGCTTCGGATATTCATAGGAAAACCGCTGCCGGAAAATGTCCTGCCACTTCTTATCATATGCTTCCTGCTCATATGTCTTAAGCTGCTGCGCTCTCCACTGCTCTTTCACCTGAGTTTTCAACTGGTCTGCACACAGGTCATCCCTTCGGATTACTTTACAGCCCTTCCATACTGGCAGCAGAAAATCCAGCAGACTGCCTGCCCCGGAAAGGGTCAGAAAGGAAAGCCGCCCTGTCTCCCTGCCTCTCCCTTCCTCTGTCAGCCCCAGGGACGCCAGTTTTTTCTCCGGCTCCGGAATGCAGGCTGTCATAATCAGCTTTTCTCTGGCACGGGTCATGGCCACATAGAGGATGCGCAGCTCTTCCCCCAGATTGTCAAGCTGCATCTTTCTGGCCAGGACATTCCGCCGCAGTGTGGTACGCCGGAAGCGCCTTTTTGGATCCACATACTCACAGCCCAGTCCAAAATCCACATCCATCAGCAGGCTTTTGGTCTGATCCTGTATATTGAACCGTTTTGCCAGGCCGCCCACGATACAGACGGGAAATTCCAGCCCCTTGCTTTTATGGATGCTCATGATCCGCACTACATCAGCCTGTTCATCTACCGTGGCTGCCTCTCCGTAGTCCACCTCATATTTTTCCAACTGTTCCATATAGCGGATAAAGGAAAACAGCCCATGACTGCCTGTTTCTTCAAAGGCCGCCGCCCGCAGCAGAAGCATCTCCAGATTGGCCCTGCGGGTATCCCCTTCCGGAAAAGCGGTCATATACTGCAGATAGCCTGTCTCTGCCAGTATCTCCCGCAAGAGCTGCTTCACCGGTTCGTACACCATCCGTTCTCTGTACTTTCGAATCAGTTCCAGCAGGCGCCGGGCCTTCTCTGCCAGCCCTTCCGGCAGCTCTGCTTCCCTTCCCTTTGTCACATAGGCCTCTGCCGCCAAAACCGGCTCCTCTTCCTCTACCGTATCCGCTTCCCCTGCTCTGCCGTTCATCTCTGCCGGGCCGGTTTTCTCTCCCATACCACGCTCCCTACTGCCCCCGCCTGCCGTTTCCAGCGCCTCGTACAATGTCCCCTCCGGGCAGATGGCCCGCAGGCAGGCGATGTCGCTGTCCGTAAACTGTCCGATCAGGGAACGCATCACACCGAACAGCGGAATATCCTGCAGAGGATTGTCCAGTATCCGGAGAACATGCAGCATAGTGCGGATTTCCTCGGATGAAAAATAGCCTGTGGAGGTGGCCGTGTGAGCGGGGATACCGTACCGCTTTAAAACACTCTGCAGCGTTTCATCCCAACCCGCATTGGTCCGCAGCAGGATGGCAATGTCTCCGTAACAGACAGGACGCAGTTTTCCACTGTCCTCATCCGTTACCTGATGGGTTTCCTTCAGACTACGGATCCGCTCTGCAATCAGGACCGCTTCCTGCTCCACTTTTGTGCTCTGGCTTTCTTCCTCCCTTTCCAGCAGCAAAAGCTCCGCCTCTGCCTCCCCATACTCAGGATATTCCGCTCCCGGATACAGCGCAGCCTCTTCATCATAGACGATTCCACCCAGCTCTTTTCCCATGATCCTGGAAAATACGCAATTGACCTGATCGGTCACTTCCCTGCGGCTGCGGAAATTCCGGCGCAGGCTGATCTTCCGTTCCTTTCCCTCCGCCGTGTAGCGGCCCATTTTCTCCAGAAAGATTTCCGGTCTGGCCAGACGGAATTTATAAATGCTCTGCTTCACATCCCCCACCATAAACCGGTTATACCTGCCCTCCTCCTCTCCGGAAATACTCTGCAGCAGCAATTCCTGTACCAGATTGCTGTCCTGGTATTCGTCGATCAGGATTTCATGGAAATAGCTCCTGTATTCCCGCGCCGCTCTGGCAGGCACATAGCCGCGTTCCGTCTCTTCCAGTATGATCTGCAGGGCATAATGCTCGATGTCACCGAAATCCAGCACATTCTTTTCCTGCTTTTTGTCTGCAAACCGCCGGCCAAATTCCAGTGCCAACTCCGTCAGTGTTCCGATCATATGGCTGCTCTCCTGCAGATCGGCAAGTGCAAACGCAAACGGCATGAAAAAATAACGGTCTGCTGCTTTTTCCAGCGCTTCTTTCACCTGGCTGCGCATCCCTTTGACCAGCTCCCGTTTTTCTGCCGCCACACCGGCATCCTTTTTGGAAGGCAGCCGTCCAAAGGCGATCTCTCCAAAGCCTTTCTCGTACTCCGAAAAACCGGATCTGCCCCGACACTTATCCAGCATATCCCTTTCTGCTTCCAGAACGGGCAGATACATATACGGCCCGTCCGCTTCCTCACAGATACCGATTGCCTCTTCCAGATGTCCCACACAGGCAGCGAGCAGCTTTTCCAGATCTGCCGACGCAAATGCCAGCCAGTCACTCTCCTGCGCTTCCTCTTCGCAGGACGGTGCATAAGTCCGGGCCGCCTGAGACAGCCACTGCTCTGGAAAGGGATAGGCACGGGAATAGTCATACAGTCTCTGAATATGCTCCGCCAGCATCTTTTCGTCTCCCCCCGGACTAAAGCTCTCCAGACAGTGCAGAAATCCTTCATCCTGCCGTTCGAAATGAGCCTCCACCAGCTCTGCCATCACATCTCCCCGCAGCATCTTGATTTCTCCCTCGTCCGCCACCCGAAACCCCGGATCCAGCCCAATGTCATTGAAATTGTTCCGGATAACAAACAGACAAAAGCTATGGATGGTGGTAATCCTGGCATTGTGCAACAGCGTCACCTGTCTTTGCAGATGGGCATTTTCCGTGTCCTCTTCCAGCCGCCTGCTTAGCGCCGCGCTGATACGCTCCCGCATCTGGGCCGCCGCCGCATTGGTAAAGGTAACGATCAGCAGTCTGTCAATGTCCACCGGATGGGCTTTATCGCTGACCATCCGCACGATCCGCTCCACCAGCACAGCCGTCTTGCCGCTTCCTGCCGCTGCACAAACCAGCAGATTACAGTCTCTGCTGTCAATAACCTGCTGCTGCTCCTGTGTATACGAAAAGCCCATCCTACCTGTCTCCTTCCTCTCTTTCCGCCCCTTGTCTCTCTGCTCTTTGTCCGGACCCTCGGCCTTCCTGCATCCGTTCCAGCGCTTCCACCTTTGTCATGCCCGGCAACTGTCTCTTCTCATAGCCCGGTATCCGTTCATGGAAACCGCATACACCCTGATAGGTACAATAGGTACATCCGTTCTCTCCGCCGTAGGCATAGGGTCTTTTGTCGATATCGCCCTTTAAAATCTCTTTTCCCAGTTCTCTGATTTTGTCTGTCACATAGGCAGACACCGTCTGCAGTTCCCCTTCTTCCAGCACACTGCTGCGGCTTCCCAGACTGCCATCCTTTTTCCGCTCCACCGGAATGACCTGGGATTTGCTGCTAAAACCGTCATCCAGCCTGCGAATTACCGCTTCGCTGGCATTGACGATACCGTTCATCCGCAGACTTTCTCTCAGCTTTTCGTCCAGCTCTTCCGCGCTCAGCTCCCGCCCTTCTGTCCGGATCATTGGATCAGCCACATGATAGTACAGCATTGCCGCCGGCACCACGCATTTCTCCGGCTCCTTCTGTCTCACCATCTCCACCGCTGCATTCAGATAGACCACAAGCTGCAATTGGAGGCCATAATAAATGGCGGCAATGTCCAGGTTTTTTCCTCCTGACTTGTAATCAATCACCTTGACATAGATCTGCTCCCCTTCCCTGCAGGTATCGATTCTGTCAATCCGGCCCTGCAGATGCATCTTTTCCTGTTCGGAAAGGCTGATCTGTACTGATTCAATATCGGACAGCGCAGAAAAAGACACTTCAAAGTGCTCAGGACAAAAGCGCCCCTTCTGCAACTGGCTTTGCAGCGTGAAAATCGTCCGGCGTAAAATCCGTTTTACTCTTGTGATCACATACCGATACTTTGCGCTGGAAAAAAGGATATTGTCCCCATACACCGCTGCCTGGGCCTCCACCGCCTCATCTAACAGCCGTTCTCCCAGCTCCTTTGAAAAATGCAGCCAGTCTGCCCCCCGTTCTTCAAGCAGCAGGGAAAACTGCTCCAGAATACCGTGGAACAAAGTCCCCATATCCACCGCTTCAAATCCAAACATCTGCCTCTCTTTCAAAGACAGGCCATACTCCAGAAAATAGCTGTAGGCACAGGACGCGTATTGCTCCAGACGGCTCACACTGCTTTTCAGAATACTGCCATACAAGGCCCGCGCCACCTCTTCCCCCAGCGGACTATGCACATACCGGAAAAAAGCAGTTTCCACAAGCGTCTCCAGCTTTTCCCGGTATGTCTCATTCTCTGCATAGGTCCGGTACAAAGTAAAGAAAAAAGGCTCGGAAAGGCTGCTGCCGCGGGCATAAGTCCGCATCTGTTTTGCCAGCACGTGGAACCCATCCTCAGGGACTTCGATCTGCTCCCATTTTTCCGAATCTTCCGGATGCTCCACCGCAAGCGAGGGAAACAGTCTGCGGACCATACCAATCAGATAGGAAGGCCGCATGGCCTTGCCGTCCCCGCTCACTCTGGCATAGGACACATACAGTCTTTCACTGGGTTTTGTCATATTCATATACAGGTACAGTCTCTGTATATACATCTTTTGTCTGGGTGACGGGGCCATTTCCCAGTCTCCCTGGGCCAGAAATTCCCGGTCAATATCGGAAATAATCCCGCCCCCTGAGCCGCTTCCTGGAATGTTACCGTCATTGACCCCCAGGAAAAACAGGATTTTGATTTCCTTCAGACGGGTCCGCTCCATGTCTCCCACCAGGACCCGGTCCACATTCTGGGGAATGGTACCTACCTGGATTTCGCCGAAGCCCGCATCCAGAATTTCCGCAAATTCCGAAAGCGGCATCTCTTCTTCCCCGATCAAATCAAAAATCTGTTCCAGAAGTTCCATTACCAGACGGTAAATCTGGCTGTATTCTTTTTCCTTTACCGCATCCCCGGCCTCCCTGAAAGACTGCGCCCGGTCGGCCAGCTTTTCAAAAGCCCTGCTTTCTGTCAGAAACGCATACAGATGGCGGACATACGTCTTTACCGTATTTCCCTCTGCCAGCAGAGGCTCCAGCCGTTCCATCAGCTTCCCCCTGGTGGCATTGAGGCTTTCCAGCTCTGCCGCATCCTGCCCGGATACGCCATTGCCGCTCCTTCTGACAAAAGGTTCACTCCACCGCTTTCTGCCCCGGATGCCCTGACGCAGTACATAATTTTCCAGTCTGTCCGCCTCTTCCATCGGTATATCCGCCAGCCCGCTGCGCAGGAAATGAAACACCGCCTCATAGGAAAAATTGTGCAGCAAAATCTTCAGCGCTCCCCGAATATATTCTATAAACGGATTACAGACGATTCCCTTTGTGGTATCCACATAGCAGGGAATGGCAAACCGGGCGAAGATTTCTTCCACATAGTCCGCATATACGGACAGATCCCCGGCCACCACCCCGATGTCCCGGTATGTATAGCCTTCCTCCCGCACCAGCCTGCGGATCTGCAGACAGACCTGACGTACTTCTTCGCCCTGTGTGGAGGCCTCCATCAGATGGATGGCATCCTGTTCTCCTTTATAGGGACAGTTCCGATACCGGAACAGCTCCTGCTCCAGATGGGCCATGCTGGGATTGTCCCGGAAACGGGGTACCGGCGTCTGCTTCAGCACAATATCCCCTTTCTGCTCCACCCCGGCCTCCTGCGCCAGCCTGCGCAGAGAACGGATCATTTTTTTACTGAAAGCAAACAGCTTCTGCTCCCCGTCATCGGCATAAACGTCCTCACTGCCATCCATAATGACAGCCACCTTTACCTCCCGGCACAAGAGCAGCAACTTCTGAATCACCTGATTCTGTACCGGTGTAAATCCGGTAAAACCGTCAAACACCACGATGCTGTCCCGGATCATTGCAGAATGTTCCAACGCCTCGGCCAACAGGCCAAGCTGCCCCTCTGTGGTAACAAAGCCTGATGCCGCCTCCAGAAAAGCCCGGTAAAGGACGCCAAGATCCTGCAGCTTGCCATACAGACTGCCCCGCTCTCGGGCATATTCTGTCAGCTCTGCCAACTGCTCCACGCCGATGCCATACTGCATAAATTCGGAGATGGCAGATTTTACTTCGTGTATATACCCGATCCTCCGCATATGAGAACCAATCACCCCAAGATGCTCCTCACAGTCTGAAGCAATCTTTCGCAGAATCAGACTTTTACCCGTATCGTCCAGCACCGGCTTTCCGCCGCCGCCTGTTTCCTCAAAGATCCGATGAGACAGCCGTCCAAAGCTAAGTACGTCAATGTTCATGATACCGCCGCACGGATGCCGCATCACCAGCTCCTTCTGGATCTGCATCGTAAACTGATCCGGAACAATGATAAAAAAACGAGTGTTTGGTTCCTCTATGGACTGCCGGATCACCTCCGTATACAGTTTTTCACTTTTCCCGGCGCCGGAGCCGCCGATACAGAACTGCAGTGCCATTTGTACTTCTCCATTTTATAACAGCCGTTATCTGTCGCAAATCCCTTTGTATCCTTTTGTATATTATTGATTTCATTCGCTATGTAACATGCGCTATTTTATCCTATCTTGTCACATTCCGCAGCCACTTTTTCTGCCTGTACCGAATGCAGCACAGCGGGAACTTAACGATTTCGTCAATCAGCAGCACAAAATAAACAGCCGGCACCGACAGCTTCCAGACAAAAGCCGCCAGAAAGCCAAACAGGATAGAACACCCCCAGAGAATCCCGGAATCCAGAAACATACCGAACCGGGTATCTCCGCCGCCCCGGAAAATACCGATGATAAAAGTACCGTTGATGGAATGGGCCACTACATAATAAGACATCATCAGCAAAAAGCTGTTCATATAGGACGCCGTAACGCCTGTATAGCCAAATCCACGGATCAGCAGGGGCCGCAGCAGAAAGACCAGCAACCCTCCCAGCAGCCCAAAGCAGACTGTCAGGCGGATCAGTCTGCCTGCATACAGCTCCGCTTCTTTTTGCTTATTCTCTCCGATGGCTTTACCGATCAGAATCGCCGTAGCGCTTCCGATGCCAAACACCACCACAGTGGCCAACTGGCGCATCACCTGTGCCACAGAATTGGCGGCTACCGCACTGCTGCCCATATGCCCTATAATCGCCGCTATGGCAGAATACCCCGCGCCCCACATAAACTCATTGACCACCACCGGACTGGAATATTTCAGAAAATCCCGGAACAGACTTTTGTCCGGATGCAGAAAGCAGGACAGACGGATCCGGACCACCCGATTGCGAAAGAACGCATAAAAGAGCATAATGGCCAGCTCCAGAAATCTGGCGCAGAGCGTACCGATGGCCGCTCCCACGATTCCCAGTCTGGGCGCACCGAACAGCCCGAAAATCAATATCCCGTTGACAACAAAATTCAGCAGAAGGGACAGCCCGTATACCACCGTGGAAATCAGGACCCGCTCAATGCTCCGGATCAGATTCAGGTATGTCATGCTCAGCGCCACCATCGGATAGGTAAAGGCTATGATTTTCAGATATTTCACACCCTCAGCGATGATTTCCGGCTCATCGGTAAACACATACATAATCCGGGCCGGGAAGAAAAAACTGGCCAACATAAAAATAAGCCCTGCAGTCACTGCGAGCCTCATCACGATCCCCAACAATTTTTCGATGGAATCCGTATCCCGTTTCCCCCAGTACTGCGCCGTCAGCACCGATACCCCCGACGCCGTCCCGAACAGAAACAGGTTAAAGATAAAAAATACCTGCCCGCCCAGGGAACAGCCCGAAAGCACCTGTTCACTTACTTTTCCCAGCATCACCACATCCGTGGCCGATACACCCACATTGATCAGATTCTGCAGCGCCATTGGTATCACCAGCGCAAACACTTTTTTATAAAATTCTTTCTGCGTCATGCCGCTTCCTCCTTCCTTTTACGCCCTTATTACGCACAATTTTTCCAGCTCCTCCAGATACCGGAGCGCTTCTTTATAATAGGCATCCGACTTAAATCCGGGTTCCCGCACCATTCCTGCCAAAAGACCATTCAGCGTATAGTCCACAATCCGGACCAGCCGTTCCGGCGAAATCGTATGCACATCCGAAAAATCCACCCTTCCCAGGATCTCCTCACCAGACTCCAGAAATGTTTCTGCAATTTCCTTTACCGCCTCCACAGCTTCCGGCGCATCCTCCTGCTCCGCCCGCAGCAGAAACATCTGCATAAAGGGAAAATTCTTCATGGCCAGGGTCCGGGCCTTTTCCATCTGTCTGCGTATCATAAAATAATGGGTCTCCTGTGTATTGACTGCGGAAGTCATTTCCATAGTCAGATACTTCACGCTATAATCAAATACAAACTGATACAGTCCGGTCTTGCTGATAAAGTAATGAAACAGCAGTCCCTTGCTGATTCCCGCCTCTTTCACCATTTCATCCGTGCTGGCCCTGCGGAATCCGTTTTCCGCAAAGATCTTCAGCGCCGCATTGATCATCCGGTCCTGTTTTTCTTTCTTCAAATCAAAAAATTTTTCATTCATGATCAAGCCGCGCTCCTCTTTTGTAATTGACCGTATGGGTCGAATTTTATCTTATCATAGTTACGGCCTGCTTTCAAGAGGATTCCTCCGGCCGCCGGAAATTTAACCGGAGATTCTATGCATAATCTCTTTCCATTTTCATAAAATAAGATTATAATAGGTGTAAGTGCAGCAATCATAACCGGGCTGCGCAAATATACCGATACAAAAGTGAAAGGAGTAACATTATGGGCAAAAAATTTGGAAAATTCCTTCTTTTCGTTTCCACAATTGGAGCCGCTTTTGCAGGAGCCTATTATTTTATGAAAGCCAAAAAGTCCTCTCCCGCAGAAGAAGATGACTATGAAGATCTGGACGATGATTCTGAAGATATGGCGGACGGCGAGCGTTCTTATGTGTCTTTACATGCAGACAGTGAAGATTCCGGAGAGCAGAAAGACTCCGGCACCAAAGTGGAAGAGTTTTTTGACGACGAGGACGATGACAGCGACGGCTCTTTAGATGCAATCTGACAACAGCCGGACCCCGGCCTCCAGCTTCTCTTCATGAAGTCCGGCATACCCTAATATCAACGCAGGCTGCCAGTTCTCTGGCAGTCTCCCGATATAGGTATCAGACATGCCGTACAGCCGGATTCCCTTTTCGGCTGCCTGATCCAGCAGTTCTTTTTCTGTCTTATCTCCCTGATAGTGCAAAATCAAATGAAGTCCCGCATTCTCTCCCGAAATTGTCACATGCTTCAGATATCTGCGGCAGGCGGACAAGAGTGTGTCATGTCTGCTTTTATATATTTTCCGCATTTTATTCAGATGCCGCTCAAATGCGCCGTCCCGGAGAAAGACATTCAGGATAGACTGATCGATTCTGGACACGGTGGAAGAAAAGAAGCAGCAGCGCTCCCGGTAGCGGGCCAGCAGTCTCCTGGGAAGCACCATATAGCTGATCCGGATCGCCGGCGCAATCGCTTTGGAAAAGGTACCGATGTAGATGACCCGATCCGCCTGGTCGGATGCCTGCAGAGAGGGAATGGGCTTGCCCCGATATCGGAACTCACTGTCATAATCATCCTCAATCAGATACCGCCCTTCCCCCGATGACGCCCACCGGAGCAGCTCCAGCCGTCTCCCGATGGGCATTACGATCCCTGTGGGAAACTGATGAGAGGGCATCACATACGCCAGATCTGCTCCGCTGTCATACAGCGCATCCGCCCGCATGCCACTGTCATCCATAGGAATGGTCCTGACCTGATAAGCGCAGGAGCGAAAGATCTGATATGCTCTTTTATAGGTAGGATTTTCCAATGCCACACTTCTGTGTCTGCCCAGTATTTTCTCCAGAAGCAGCAAAAGATAATCGTTCCCGGCGCCCACCACGATCTGCTCCGGCATGCAGTTGACTCCTCTGGAAGTATGAAGGTAATGGCAGATCGACGTGCGCAGCTCCATATCTCCCTGCGGATGCCCCAGGGCAAACAGCTCCTTCCTGTCACCGATCAGTATTTCTCTGGTAATCTTTTTCCATGTACCAAAAGGAAAACTGCCCAGCTCCACCACATTGGGGGAAAAATCATACAGAAACTGCTCCGGCGCTTCTTCTGTGCATGGCGGCCTGCTTTCCATCGCCGCTTTCAGATCATACAGTTCTTCCATTTTGCAAACAAAAAAGCCTTTACAGGGCCGGGCTTCGATATACCCTTCCGATAAAAGCTGTTCATAGGCAAGATCCACCGTACTTCTGGACACCTGCAGATATTCCGCCAGAAACCGTGTGGAAGGAAGCCTCTCCCCGCACAGGAGATTCCCCTTCCTGATTTCCGCCCTGATATAATCATAGATCTGTTCATACAAATGTCTGCCGCTGTGACCATCCAGCGTCATGACCAAATCAATCATATCATACTTCCTTTACCTTTTTGACTGCCTGGTGATCTCTTCCTTCAGATCTCTGGCCCGGTCTTTGATCCGGGAACCGGCTGCCCGGTTGGCAATGATCCCTGACACCAGTTTCATAGCCGTATCATATTCCCCAAACCTGCAGGACAGCGCCGCCATAAGATAGTCCACTGTGGTTTCGTCCATACCGCAAAGCGGATAATCCTCTTTGATGTTTGCCTGTGCAAAGCCTTCTTTGGCATTTTTCAGATATTCTTCTTCCTGCTTTGCAATCCGCTCCTGCTTGCCCGGATCCTCTGTCAGACTTTCCCTCCAGGCCCGGAGCATCCATGCCGCTCTCAGGCAGACATATGCCTTTTCGCTGTCATACGCCTGCTTGACCATGCAGTTCATCATCGCCATTTTATAACGCAGGAACCCGTCCTCATAGGAAAAAGTCTCTTTTTCCTCTCGCTCCTTATAATTCGCACAGATCTTTTCCTGAATTAACTGCTTCTGCACCTGTGTCACTGTTTTAAAATACCGCTCCAATGCACTGTATCCGCAATGAGGACACAAAACCACATCATATTTCAGCGGATTGATCTTTTCATAAATGGGCCGCAGATCCATGTCCGAGCCGACCATCCTGGCCTTGGACGATTTGACCGTGGGATTTTTAAACCCCTTCCCGCATATGGGACAGTCCCATTTTTTTCCAAATACAAATTCTCCGTCAGACGGACAACCGCCTGCTGCTGATACCTCCGGCATCTTTACCCCTCCTGTTTCGGCAGTACATACGAGCTCTTCAAAGACACAATCCTGTTAAATACAGGCGCTCCTTCTCTGGAATCCTTATAGTCCACACAGAAAAAGCCCTGTCTGACAAACTGAAACCGCTCCTCCGGCTTTGCCTGGGCAAGCGCCGGTTCCAGCAGACAGTTTTTCATAACCTGCAGAGAGTTCGGATTCAGATTCAGACTGCCGTCCTCGTTATAAACCCCTTTTTCTTCATCGATAATATTTTCATACAGCCTGACTTCTGCACGGATGGCCTCTGCGGCAGGCACCCAGTGTATGGTTCCCTTGACCTTCCTGCCGGTAAAGCCGCTGCCGCATTTTGTTTCCGGATCATAGGTGCAGTGTACTTCGGTGATCCTGCCGTTTTCATCCTTGATACACCCGGTACAGGTTACAAAATATGCGTTCATCAGACGTACTTCATTGCCCGGAAACAGCCGGAAATACTTTCTCGGCGGTTCCTCCATAAAATCATCCCGCTCTATATAGAGTTCTCTTCCAAAAGGCACCATGCGCGTCCCCAGCGCTTCGTTTTCCAGATTGTTGGCAACCTCCAGAAGCTCCGTTTCCCCTTCCGGATAATTGTCGATAATCAGCTTCACCGGATCCAGTACAGCCATCATCCGGGGCCTGGTCATCTTCAGATCTTCCCGGATACAATATTCCAGCATGGCGTAGTCAACCGAGGAATTGCTCTTGGACACACCGCACAGCTCCACAAACCTGCGGATCGACTCCGGGGTAAAGCCTCTGCGCCGCAGCGCTGCAATGGACACCAGCCTGGGATCGTCCCAGCCGTCCACAATGCCTTCTTCCACCAGCTTCTTGATGTAGCGTTTCCCGGTGACCACATTGGTCAGATACAGCTTGGCAAACTCGATCTGTTTGGGCGGATGGGGATATTCCAGCTCTCTGACCACCCAGTCATACAACGGTCTGTGATCCTCAAACTCCAGTGTACAGATGGAATGGGTGATCCCTTCCACCGCATCCTCAATAGGATGGGCAAAGTCATACATAGGATAGATGCACCACTCATCCCCGGTATTGTGATGGGTCATATGGGCCACCCGGTAGATCACCGGATCCCGCATATTGATGTTGGGAGACGCCATATCGATTCTGGCCCGCAGCACTTTGGAACCGTCCTCATATACCCCTTCTTTCATTTCCTGAAACAGCTTCAGATTCTCTTCCACGCTCCGTTTGCTGCCCGGATCTTCTCTGCCCGGCTCGGTCAGTGTACCCCTGTACTCCCGGATCTTTTCTGCTGACAGATCGGACACATAGGCTTTGCCTTTTTTAATCAGCTTCACTGCACTTTCATACATATGCTCAAAATAATCGGAGGCAAAAAACAACCGGTCCTCCCAGTCTGCTCCCAGCCACTGGATATCGCTTTTGATGGACTCCACAAATTCCGTTTTTTCCTTTGTAGGATTGGTGTCATCAAACCGCATATTGAACTTGCCGCCGTATTTCTGCGCCAGCCCGTAATTTAACAGGATGCTCTTGGCATGTCCGATATGGAGGTAGCCGTTAGGCTCCGGCGGAAAACGGGTATGCACACTGTCATATACGCCTTCCGCCAGGTCCTTATCTATGATCTGCTCAATAAAATTTCTGGACACAGGCTCCTGTCCACTCTGCTGTGCCTGTTCCAAACGCTCTGTATCTGTCATCTTCCTGCTCCTCATCGTAATTTCTGTTGCCAATCAGTATAGCACATCTCTCACCATATGGCACGCTTTTTTATAAATCATCCTGCCGCCGGTTTGCCGGGCGCATACTTTTCTTCAAACAGCTCCTCCTTCATAGGTCTGTCAAAATAATAACCCTGCAGCATGGCAATGGCCATATCCTTTACGATCTCGTACTGCTCCCGGCTCTCCACACCCTCTACGCAGATACCCACTCCTATGGTATCCGCCAGCTCAGTCACCATTCTGATAAATGCCTGAGAATAATTATCCTTATGCAGGTCTTTTACAAAGCTATGATCAATCTTAATCAGATCAAAGGGAATCTCCCGGATATGGCTCAGGGAAGAGTACCCTGTCCCAAAATCATCCAGGGCAATTTCCGCACCCAGCGACCGGATCCCCGTGATGATCTCTTTCATCCGCTCCAGATCATTGATGGCAAGGCTTTCCGTCACCTCCAACACCAGATGATCCGGCCGGATGCCGGTTTCCTGTATGGCTTTCTGAATCGTATCCACAATATCCGGCTGCAGCAACTGGATCACAGAAAGGTTCACATGTACCCGGTACTCTGGACAGCCGCCCTCATTCCACCGTTTACACGCCCTGCATGCCTGCAGCAGCACATGATTGCCGATGGGATTGATCAGCCCCAGATATTCAGCCAGGGGGATAAACTCCGCCGGGGGAATAAAGCCCAGCTCGCTGCTGTTCCAGCGGACCAGCGCTTCCGCGCCCAGGCAGGTCACGCTGTCATCCCTGCGGTCGATTTCCACAATAGGCTGATAATATACTTCAAATTCTCCATACCCGGCCACGGACGCATCCCGCATATTTTTCTCCATATCCAGACGCCGTCCGGAACGGGACGGGATTCGTTCGGAATAATAAACCACCCTGTTTTTGCCGCCTTCTTTGGCTTCATTCATGGCAATGCCCGCTTTTTTGAGCAATTCCTGAGTATTGTCCCCTGCATCCGGGAACAGCGCCACTCCCATGCTCATCGTACAGTAATAATTGGCATCCCGCAGAAACCAGGGCCTGTTGAATATTTCCTTAATATCCTGTAGAATACGCTCAAATTCCCCAAACCATTCCACCGGGACAATAATAACAAACTCATCTCCGCTCATTCTGTAACAGCAATGACTGATCCCCCGGACCTGCTGCATTCCGTGGGAAACTGCCCGCAGCAGCACATCCCCGTACTGGTGTCCAAGCCCTTCATTGATATGCTTGAAATCATCCAGATCCAGATACAAAAGTGCGCCCTTTCCTCCGGTTTTCCCGGCCTCATGAAGCTGAAATTCCAAATCCCTCTCGCAGCGCATCCGATTGTACAGGCCCGTCAGAAAATCCGTATATACCTGCTGTTCTATTTTATTCAGATACACTTTTTTATCGGAAATGTCATAAAAAGTATACAATCTGGCCGGCTGTCCGCTCACCCATCGGATCTCCATACGGCGAATTTCATACCAGCGGTTGCCGGCGGCATGATACATTTCATAACTGCCGTTATCTTTCAGAGTCCCGCCTTCGGCTATCCCGCCAAAAGTATCCTCTGCCAGCTCTCTGCGAAAAGCCCGCCGCAGGGAACGATTGGCAAACAGCATGCTCTTTCCTGTCATATCGCAGACATAGATCCCGTTTTCCATCTGTTCCAGCACTGTCTCAAGCGCCATATAAGAATCGGCCAACGCAGTTCTCTGATTCCTTCCGGCCAGTATGCTCTCCAGGATAATGGCTGCGCTCTGTCCCAATGTCAGATCCGCTTCCTCCCGGCCTCCCGGCCTGCCGCTCTGCATGATACTGTAAAAGCACAGATACTGAGCCGGTTCCTGCCCTGTCAAAAACACCGTCATATTCTCTGCCGACAGTCTTTCCAGCAGATGCCGCTCCTGCTCTGTGAGACCGGTCATCTCCCGCTGCAAAAAACGCGCACTGCCGCCACTGCCGCCGGATATGGCCGCTTCCTCCTGCTTCGAAAACTGCAGCGGCAACGCATCCAGCCCGTCGGCTCTCCATGCTGCATGTACCGCGCCATTACTCTGTGCCTGCAGTACAAAAGCGCCGTCAGCCCCAAGAACCGTCCCTGTTATTCTCAGAATATCCCGATATAAGTCCTTTGTGCTGTCCTCGCTCTCCAGCAGCCCCACCAGCTCCGTCAGGGCTGCGGCTCTGCCGATTTCCCCCAAATTCCTGTCCTCTGACATATAGTTCTCCCATTTACACCCTAAATTTCCCAGTTAACACTTTTTCTCCTATTTTACATGACTTTATTCCGCATTGCAAGGGCATTACGTTATGCCGGAAGAGGGGGGGATGTATCCGGCGCAATCGGGAGATATCGCCGGACAGGAATACAGGAATTTATTGCAACAGCTTTATTTTTTGATTTTCCTCCCCTTTGAATCCATATATAAATCTGGTAAAATAAAAGAGACATAAAACCGGAAACTCTGCCACAGGGAGGACATCATGAACTTTACCTATGAACCGGCACTTGAAAAATACATGAGACAAAAACAGAAAAGAACGATTATAATAGAAGTGATCTCCAGCGATCACTCTGACTTTCAGGTGACAGAGCTGCATGTCCATCTGATCAGTGAAAAGCAGGCTGACTTTTTCATCAGACAGAAGCAGTTCCGTCCCCAGCCCACTCATATGGGACGGGTTCTGCTTCCGCCTTACCGCCTCACCTATGCGGATACCGTAACCTTCGGGCTGAAATCCTTTCTGGGCATCAAATACATCACCCAGAAGGGGATCGGACTGTGATATATACCGCCGCTTTCAGTCTCCGATGATTCCCAGCGTTTCCAGGATCCGGCTGCAGGATCCGTCGTCTTTGTATCTGTGCATGATCTCCCGCAGCGCCGCCCGCTTTTCTTTTGTCCGGTCGATGCCGCGGGCCACATCTTCGATAAAGTCCAGAAATGCCGTTACACTCCCGACCTGCTCTCCCGGCAGATAATCGGAAAGGTCCGGGACCACAAATCCTCTGGTATCCTCATACTGCCGCGCATCCTCCACCAGAAACGCCATCGGTCTGTCCAGTATGAGAAAATCAACCGCGGTGGAGGAATAATCACTGATCAGTGCATCCGCGCATCCCAGCACCTGATTGATCTGCAGACGGTTTTGATACAGCGTTTCATTTTCCAGTAAGATAATATGAGAAAAATCTCCGATTCGGACGGCTGCCCTGTCCTGAAAAGGATGCAGTTTGATCACCAGAACCGTATCCGTC
The DNA here is from genome assembly GCA_009774625.1 of Lachnospiraceae bacterium. Lineage (GTDB taxonomy): Bacteria > Bacillota > Clostridia > Lachnospirales > Lachnospiraceae > VSOB01. The sequence continues at coordinate 67,463 of VSOB01000003.1, read as the reverse complement.
CGGGCCAGCGTCTCTTCCACCTGCAAAAGCGCCTTCCCTGAGGACAGAAGCGGCAGGCCGGTTTCCTCATACAGCGCCCCGTCCACCGGTTTATGCATTCTCTTTTCACTGAAACGATAGGTGGGCATCCAGAAAATACAGCGGCGGCAGGGCGGTATGGAAAGCCGCTCCGTCAGTCCCGGAAAGTCCTTAAACAGCCAGTCTGTTTTGGCACAGCCCGTCACCAGCATCTGATCAGTGCGCAGGCCAAATTCTTTCGCATGGATGGACGCATACCAGGGGCTGGTCACTGTCATATACTCATATCTGCGTTCACAGGGTATCCGGCTGAGCCGTTTTTTAAATCCGCAGCCATGCCACAACTGTACCCGCACCTGATCTTTCCTGCAGTTTCTTACAAACCCATAGGCATCGGTAAAAAAGAAATACCGCGCCAGACATAGTACCCGGTAATACCGCTCCCGCACCTCTTCTTCCTCACTGACAGACGCCTCAAAAGGAAGAAACGATACATGGGGAACATCCCTGTACGCCGCAAACTCCTCCGGCGATTTTACGATCCAGACCAGCTCATACTCCCAGTTCAGTCCGATGGAAAGCGCATAGTCAAACAATGCCTTTGCATTGTCTCCGAAATCCATGCCCTTTACATAGCCGTCTGCATGCGGACCGCTGCGGAACACGATCACAGGCTCCAGCGGCATATCCGCATAAAGTTCTCTGTAATGCAGTGCATATGCGCTCTCCCGGTTGGCAAAAAAATAAACCGGGCCGGGCAGATTCTTTTGCCATTTCCCGTACAGTTCCCGGAGCCGATCGAAGCATTCCTCAAAATAATCACTGGTTATTAAAATAATCCTGTCCTCCAATGGCGCCTGTTTAAGAAATTCCATTCCATATACCGGAATGTCCCGGTTCCGGAATGAAAGGATTCCCTGATTCCGGGGATTTGGGTCCACAATAGCGCTGATCCGGTCCAGAACAGGAAACGAGTCGCACAGCTCTTCCAAATAGGGAACCGACCGTTCTACACAAATGATATTTTTATCTCTGAAGAGTTTCTCTTCCGCTGCCCGTACCAGCTCCATCCTGTCCCCTCCCCGGCTCCCGCTCTGCCTCTATGTACCGCCAGTATACTTCCGGCTGCTCATGCCATATGATTTTTTCTCCCGGAATTTTCATTCCCAGCAGCTTTTCTCTCACATATGCCGCCCGGCCCCGGTTTTTAATCGTGATGACGATATAATCATAAGCAAACGTCCCCAATGCCTCCAAAGGCACTGTCTCTTTCTTATATTCCTCTGTGCCCCGGCTTTCCTCCACCACGGCGCTCAGTGTCACATCCGGCCTGCTGCGCAGTTGCCTTTTGTACGTATCCGCCAGCTCTCCCCCTCCGTACAATACGATGCGGGCGTGAAGCGGAATCCGGTCCAGCCAGCAGGGATCGATCCACAGGAGATTTCTGTTCTGAAATCCCATCCTTTTGTTAATGCCCAGCAAAAGCAGCTCTGTTATATAAAGTTCTGCCTGAAACCGCATGGATTCCGTAAAATTTACATGCCCATACAGCCCTGTCAGATACCGGTAAACATGGTGCACCCTGACAAGGTAGTCATTATCCTGCGCCTCCGATACATGAGACATGGACGATCTGCGGATCACCCAGTGATACAGCGGTTTTTTCAGTACATACACCGAAGAACAGTCCAGAATATACCGCAGAACGCACAGTTTATCCTCCGCTATGGAAATTTCGTCCGGGATCTCTGCCTGTATCTTCCGCAGCAGCCCGGTACAAAACAGTTTGCACCAGACGCCGCCCCGGATTCCGGTTTCCCGGCATTCCAGACGATATATGGTCTGTTCCCGCAGATGTCCCATATCCTCCTGCCGGTAAAGCCCCTCTTTTACCGTATCGAGGTGCTCTGTCCGGTAATTTCCTTCCAGATAATAGCCGCAGGTAACCAGCTCTGCCCGGCTTTCCTTCATCACCCTGCAGAGAGTCTCATACATATCGGCCCCGATCCAGTCATCGCTGTCCACATATCCTGTATACCGTCCGGAAGCTATGGCAAGCCCTGCTTTTCTGGCTGAAACCAGCCCTCCGTTTTCCTTATGGATCACCCGGATCCGCTCATCCATCCGTGCGTATTCATCCAGAATATCCGGACTTGCATCGGTGGAGCCATCGTCCACACATATGATTTCCATATCCCGCATAGTCTGATTTCTCACGCTGTCCAGACACTTTCTCAGATAGCCTTCTGTATTGTAAACCGGGATAATCACTGATAACTCAGACATGTTGCGTCCTTCTTTCCATTATGATATAAGATCAGGCATATTCTGCGGTCATCTCACCGATCACCGTTTCCAGGCAAAATACGGGCACTTTCAGCTTTTCCCGTATCCGCTCTGCCAGCCCTCCTGCCTCCCCGGTCATAACCGTGATCAGTACCCCATCCGCTGGCGGCAGTGCATCCTCCAGGGTATAGCAGGGCCTTTCGGCCCGCAGAAACGCCGCATTCTTATCGATTATGTAAGCTGTCTCCACTTTTTTACTGTCCTTGTTATCACTGGCAATTCCGCCGTTACCGCTCATCTGGGCAGTGCCGGTAAGCTGTTCCACCACGGTCCGTCCCAGATAGCCATAACCGTATACAGCGATCAGACACATGCCCCGTTCCCTCAGATAACCGGCCAGAGACAGGCCCCGATGCTCCAGGAGAAACCAGTCACGTAACAGCAGAAACATCCGCTTCCATTTCTCATTTTCCCGCATTCTCTGCTCCTGCAGCATGGGAAGCAGCGCCGCCAGCGCCGTACGCTCCCCATCTGTCAGCAATCGGTTTTCCTCCACGATCCGGTACACTTCCCGTTCAGACAGAGTCATCTTTCCGCAGTCCAGCGATGCGTTGTGATAATGCACCTCCCGGATAAACAGTACCCTCGCGTTGACGGTAAAGCGCTTTCCTTCCCCATGCATACACAGCCAGAGCAGCCAGTCATCCGCTCCGTTGTGGCACAGGATATGTCGGAGCCAGCACCCGGGGACTGCACTTCGTTTCATCAGCACCTGTCCCGGCGACAGAATCTGGTTGCCTTTTTGAACCATACAGGCCCGGCTGGCAGCATCCGGTAAGGAACGGTCCGCATCATATTTCAGCCTGCCGCCGCTGACGGCATTGCACACCACTGCATCCTCCCTGCCTATGGCCTGTAACTGACTGACAAAATAATCCGGTACGATCTTATCGTCCTGATCCAGAAACAGCACATATTCCCCGCTGCTGTTTTCAAATCCCCGGACCCTGGCTCCATGAATCCCTCTGTTTTGATCCGTTTCCAAAAATCTGACAGAAATCACAGAAGAAGTCTCCGGATTTTCCGGCTGCTCATCCGGCTCATCATTGGAATAGACCAGTTCTATCCTGCCATCTTCCAGATACGCTGCACAGGCTTCTATCTGTGCGGTCATTTTCGCCATATATTTCTGCCCCCGGTAAAGGGGGACGATTACACTGATCAGATAGTCTGAACTGTTCATCTTTCTACCTCGTCAGAAATACTTCGCCTCCGGACACCCGTTTTCTCCAATAATCCAGCAGATCCTGCATAGTCTGCGCAAACGGTATTTCCGGTTCCCAGCCGGTATGCTCCTTAAACTTCCTGCAGTCCGGAACCTGCAGATCCGCGTCGATGGGCCGAAACCGCTCCGGATCAGGGACGATTCTGATCCTCTCTTTTTCCGGGGAGCAGGACAAAAGTGCCTGCAGGGTTTCTCCCACTTCACAGGTATAAGAACCGCCTATATTATAATATTCTCCTGCTACCGGATCTTTGGTAACCAGCATATAATAGGCCCGCACAGCATCTCTCACATCCGCATAGGTCCGCAGGGACTTCAGATTTCCCACCTTTACCTCCGGCGCTATCATGCCCTTTTCAATCATGGCAATCTGTTTGGCAAATGTGGATTCATGAAACACATCCCCTCTGCGGGGACCTGTATGGGTAAACATCCTGGTGGTCATCACAGTCATGCCATAGGCCTGGGCATAATACCGTCCCAAAAGGTCCGTTCCTACTTTGGATATGGCATAGGGAGATGCCGGATGAAAGGGACATTCTTCGTGGATTCCCTCTTCCGGCTTCTTATCTGCCGGAATCTTGCCGAATACCTCGGAAGAAGCACAGACATGAATCACCGGACGATATGAGGCATCTGACTCCCGGGCTGCCCGCAGCGCTTCCAGCAGCCTGCAGGTACCCAGTATATTGGTGTTTAACGTATCCACCGGCGCTGTAAAGCTGGTCAGGGGATAGCTCTGGGCCGCCAGATGAAATACATAATCCGGCTTGATTTCCTGCACGGTTTTCATCAGGGAAATGGTATCGTTCAAATCTGCATAGGCAAAAAACACCCTGTCTTTTCGATTGACCCGCTCCAGCAAATGGTTCACATTATCCAGGGGACTGCGCCAGCGGCAGACCCCATACACATCCCAGTCTGTTTCTGCCAGCAGATAATCTGCCAGATGGGATCCCACCATTCCCGTAATTCCCGTAATCAGCGCCCTCGTAGTTTTATTTTGATTTATCATAATATTCCCTTCCCGTCTTTCCATTCCTTCTGAAACATTTCCGTAAAAGATTTTCTTTCCAATATATGATACGGATACAGATACAAACTTTCCATCTGTGTACATACGGGCCTGTTCTGATAAAAGGCCGGGGACGGAACCGTGATTCTGTATTCCAGTTTCTGCTTTGTCATGCGATTGATTTCATCCGCAATCCTGATCCTGCTTACCAGTTCCGTACCGCAGGCATTCAGAAAACGGTGGGGAAATGCATCCCAATGTTCCATCAGCCAGATGACCAGATCGGCTGCCTCTCCCAGCGTGATACAGCTCCTGTAAAAAGGATGATACAGCTCTGCCGCCTCCTGTTTTTTCATACATGCGATGCAGTATGCCACAAATTTGTCCCTGACAGAAACCACATAAGATAAACGGACCGCCTTAAAAAGCGCATGTTCCCGAAATCTGTCCTCCACCGCTTTTTTCATCTTTCCATAAGGCGTATCCGCACAGGTTTCGGATCGCTCTGTATACACATGTCCCGGCAGATCACCGTATACGGCATCACTGGAAAAAAACAGCACCCGGCATCCCATATCCAGCGCTTTCTGTATAAAATAACAGGCGCCATCCACATTCACCTTCCGGCAGGCTTCATAGTCTGCGGCACACAGGTCCGGACTGGAAACCGCTGCCGTGAAAATAACATAAGTAATTTCCTGCAGCACAGAGTAGTCAAACGCCTCTGCCTCTGTCAGATCCAATAGATAGTCCGCATCCTGCTTCCTGCCGATCCGAAGGAGGGTATCCACCTCTTTTATCTCCTTCAGCCTTTGTAATAAATAACCGGCTATATAGCCGCTGCTTCCCACAACCGCCGCTTTCATACCTGCTTCCCTCCGTCGTCTGCCCTGGCGAAAAACCGCTCTTCCAGCATCATACACCAACAATGGTAAATCGGCAGATGCAGCTCCTGTATCAGATAAGTTTCCTTTTCCGGAACACATACCGCCACATCCGACAGCCGTTTAAGCTCCCCGCCGCTTCCGCCGGTCAGCCCGATCACCTTGATACCGCACGCATGGGCCACCACTGCCGCATGGAGAATATTTTTGCTGTTGCCGGATGTGGAAATACCCAGAAATACATCCCCGGCCGTTCCATAGCCAAACAATTGCTGGGCAAAGACCCCCGATTCATCCACATCATTCATATAAGCCGTTGTCAGCGCTTCATGGGCCACCAGCGGAATCGCCATCAGTGACTGTTCCAGATGTTCTGCCAGTACCGCGCCTCTGACCGCATCCACACTTATTAATTTTTCCGCAAACTCCCGGCTCACCGGGCGTCCCAGCCGGAACCGCTTCATCAATTCCCCTGCCATATGCTCCGAATCTGCAGCGGAGCCTCCGTTTCCCGCGATCAGGAGCTTACCCTGATTTCTATAACAGGTTTCCATCATCAGATAGGCCTGTTCGATCTCCTTTCTGACAGTCCCAAGCCGGTGATAGCGTTTGATCAGATCTTCCATATGGCGGTTCAGTTTTTCATCCAACATCTCTCTGTTTCCTCATCTGACAGCTTTTGCATTATGATTCTTTCCTTTTCCGTTCATTTTTGTTCTGACTTCCGGCCTTCACCGCTTTATATCACATACCGCCGGATATGGCGTCTCCGCTGTATAGTGTATGATCTGGCTTCCGCCCTCCTCAAAACGAAACGGAATGTACAGCAGGTCTTTCATGGCTTCCTTCACTGCCGCCGCTCTGTCAGGCTCTGCATAAAACAATAAAAATCCGCCTCCTCCCGCGCCCAGCAGTTTTCCTCCCACCGCACCGGCTTCTATGCCTTTCTGATACAGCAGGTCAATGGCCTGTGTGGAAACCTGGCTGCCGGTTCCCCGTTTCAGTTTCCAGGTCTGATTCAGCAGCCTGCCGAACCCGTTCAGATCAGCGCTTTGGTCTGTCAGGATATGTTCCGCTTCCTCCACCAGCGCCTGCATCTCTCTCAGCCTGCTCCTGTTTTCCCTGGCGGCTGTCTGATTCTTTTTCTGGATTTCTGCGGAAAACCTGGTAAAGCCGGTGAAATACATCAGCAGCCTGTCATTTAACTGCTGCTTTCTCTGCCGGGACATGATCAGAGGATGCACCTCGTATCCATTGCCGCGAAAATCGATTCTGTTCAGTCCGCCGAAAGCAGCCGCGATCTGGTCCTGCCATCCTCCTGCTTCCCCGCACATTTCCCGCTCAATGTAGATGGCCTCATCCGCCAGCCTTTTTTTATCCACATACTGCCCCTTTAATGCGTAAAAGGAACTGAGCATCCCCACCACAAAGGAACTGCTGGTGCCCAGTCCGGACTTGGCGGGCAGATCTGACTCATAAGTCAGCCTTACATTGTGCATATCCAGATATTCCATGGCACTGCGGATGGCAGGATGCTGTATCTCCTCCCAGGTATCCACATATTCCATCCTGGAATAGGTCAGATGGGTTTTGTAGTCAAAAAACGGCGGCAGATGCCTGACCGTGACATAGCAGTATTTATCAAATGTAGTGGATAAAACAGAACCGCCGTTTTCCCTGAAAAATTCCGGAATATCTGTCCCGCCTCCAAAAAAAGACATGCGGAACGGTGTTTTTGTAATGACCATACCCTTATCCCTACCTTACTCCCTTTATTGAAAATCTCTGCCGATCTTCTCCCAGGCTGCGTCGCGGGAATAGTATTTCTTTATGATCTCCTGTCCCTTAAAAGACATCTGTTTCAGGGTTTCTTCCTCCTGATACAGAGCGATCACCCGATCGGCAAAACTGCGCTCATCATCTGCAATGGCCACCGCGCCTCCCTCATTGGGAATGCCTTCCATCCCGATGGTTGTCGTCACCACCGGAACCCCCTGATACATGGCCTCGATTACTTTTCCTTTGATGCCTGCGCCATACCGGAGCGGCACCACGATCATCCTTACACTCCGGTACATCTTCTCCAGCTCCCGGTCTGTCAGTGCGCCGATCTTCTCTGTTCCTTCCACATCCATACCACGGATATTTGCAGGCATATCCCCGCCTATGATATAAAAAGGGATTTTCAGCTTTTGATAGATCTCCGGGAAAATATGAGTGCCAAACCACAGAACCGCATCCACATTGGGGGCATGCCGGTAGCCGCCCACAAACATGACGCCGCTTCTCTCTTTTGGTACATACCGGTTCTCAATCCGGCTGCTGTCATAAATATTGATCATCAACTGTCTTACATTTGTCTGATGAAATTCCTTTTCCACGATCTGCGTTTCCACCAGGGACGGGTAATATACCACATCACTGTGGGCAATCAGCCAGGCTTCTTTTTCATAAAAGCTCATGGCCTCCTCCTCCAGATAAGCATTGCCCAGCAGCTCATACTCCCGCCGCAGTCTCAGGTAGTGCAGATCGACCCCATAATACCGCACGGAGATTCCCAGTTTCCGGAGCACATCAATGTATTTCATGGAAGCATTGGGATAATTTAAAAAAGCGAACTCTATGTCCCTGTGATGCCGGTAGAGCCAGTGCATCACGGCTTTCTGATAATGCTTTCCGGCCAGCACTTCCACGCCCATCTGCTCCAGCCTGTGGGTATAAGGCTCCTCTGCAGTGAAATTGTCCGGGATAAACTTGACCAGATATCCTCTGGATAAAAATTCCTGTATGTAAAAATCCAGCGTTCTGGAACCGGCATCCTTGTCATAGGCGGGGATTCTTTCACTGACAAATAACACCGTTTTCCGTTTCTGCTTTCTCTCACAGGCCGCCAGGATATGCTTTCCCTCCGGATACTGTTCCGTCAGTTCCCTCTCCCATCGTTTCAGAAATACGGCCCGCTCTTTTTCCCGGCTTTCCGTCTCTTCCTCTTTATTGTCCGGGCTGTCTTTTCCGTATACCCCGATACACTCCGGCTGATACAGGACAGATTTTCCTCTCTTTCTGACCGAAAACGCCAGATCGGCACAGGCATAGGCGATACTGCTATAGCTTTCCTCAAATCCGCCCGTCTCTTCCCACAGCCCCTTTGGGGCCATGAGTATGCCGCCGGATATAAAATCCACTTCCCGCAGATAAGTATAATCCGGCAAACCCGGATTCTTTCCGCTTCCATAGCGCTGCGCCTGCCCCCGGTTCCAGACAATGCCGCCTGCTTCCCACAGCCTTCCGTCCGGGCCGATCAACTTTCCTCCTGCAAGCCCCGCTTTCCGCCGCTCCATACACTGCACCAGAGGATACAGCCAGTTAAGCTGCACCTGTACTGCATGGTGCAGAAACACCACATAGTTTCCTTTTGCCTCCTGCGCTGCCAGATTGCAGCTTTTCAGATATCCGGTATCCTTTTGCCGGATCACCCGGATGCCTGATACAGCCTCTTTTATTCCGGCCGGACACGCAGCATCCCCCATATCCGCGCTCCGGCTGTGATCTGCCACAATCACCTCATACGGCACATAATCCGTATTATAAAGGACAGACCGCAGACAATGATAAGTATCCGGATAGTCCGCCCGGTCAGACACCGGGATCACGATGGATACCAGCGGCTGCTGCGTTTTGGGAAATATCAGCTTTCTTCTGTCTTTTATCCTGTCCCACGGCTCTGCAGGCCAGGGCCGCAGTTCCGGATCACGTTCCCAATCCTCTTCCCACGATTCCATATATTCTGCGATCTGACAGTCCGCCGCCTCACAGTCTGTTTCCTGCAAAAACGGGGAATCATAGGTCTGCAGGATCTTTTCCATCATGATATCCCTGTCCGGATGGCCTTCCATCAACTGCCTGTTCACCTGTAAACCGGTGGATTTCAGAAACAGATCATAGCTGCTCTGGATCATCTGAAAATCCACCTGATACAACTGGGGCAGTATCAAACGGGGAGAAGCGGCATCCTCCAGAAATAAAATCTTATCACAGCCATACCGCTCCTCCAGCGCCCAGAGCATCCTGACCAACAGCCCCGGCAAAGTCTTTTCATCTGTCAGAATCTTTTTGCAGCGGCTCAGATCAAATGGCGCAAGAATCTGGTCGATCACCCGCTCCCCGTCAAACAGATCCGAATACAGATAAACGTCCTTTCCCTGTTTGACAGCGCATGCAAGCAGCCTCAGCATTTTTATTCTCGGACGGAGATTTTCCAGGATCACCCGCTCCTCAATTTCTTTTATTTTCTCCATCTGCAGATCGTCCACCACTATCATAGTGGAAAGTACATGATAGGTTTCTCTCAGATTTCTGCCCGCGCCGTAAGGGATCCTTTTCTGTGCCGCTATCCTGTTCCTGATGAAATTGGGCACATGGATCCCTTCCGCTTCCATCTGCTTCTCTATATTTGCAAACAGCTTCTTTTCTTCTGTCACAATTTTCTCACATAAGACCTGCTGAAAGGGAACGATCAGCGCCTCCCTGCCGTCCAGATTTTTCTGCAGCGCTTCTTCACTAAGAGCGGGGTACCGTAGTTCCTGTTCCAGTATGTTTTTATGAAGCTGAATTTCATCACAGCCATACATATCAACCACTGCCAGATGATTTTCCATACAAAACGGAAGGATTCTCCGGTAAATCGCCTCTGCAGAATCAGGCTCCGCTGCTATCAGTATGGTATCTGCACCCAACATCTGTATTTCCTCATGAGCCAACACCTTTTTTCCATACTTGTATTTTCCTGTATGCTTCTCATCCATCAGACCCAGAATCGTAAGATCCTCCACACAGTCAAGCACCCGCCGGGTATTCAGTCCGGTTCCATATATCACGATTCGTTTCCCCACCAGCTCCGGCAGTTTCTTTTTCAGTTGTTCCAGACGGTGTGCTACCTCATCCAAAGCGCTTCTTATGGTGATATCATCCATAAAGAACGTTCCCCTCCCCTTTAAAAGAAATCCTCAAACAGTTCACGGATATTTACGATGGCCCCGCTGCTCTTTTGCCGCGCCATATCATAAAGTGTCTCAAATTCTGCCACTGCAGTGATCACAATGCAATCCGCCTCCGGCCATTCCGCCTCCGGCATGACTCTGGGAACCGTATCTGCTCCGGGAATTTCCGCCCGGTCAATGTAGTACAGAACCTGCAGGTCACTTTCGGCCAGCTCTTCATAAAGCTGTCTCCCAAGCAGCCCCATGCCGTAGATCGCCACAGTGGAATATCCGTACCGATGGAAAAAATCCACAGTACGCCATCCGGACCGGCAGGCAGATAACCACCCGTTGAAAACAGAAATCTGCATAGCGGCTCTGGATAAACCACGCCCCTTCGTTTCCAAAACCCTGGTTTTGTTTTCCTTCCCGCTGTCCGTGGATTTTTCCCTGCCGACTTCCCGACCGTCTTTTGTCATACTTTCCACGGCTGCCTTTACCGCTTTCAGATATCCGTATCCATACTCTTCACATGGCTCCAGATACATCCCCTCGCCCCACTCATTCCAGGCATTGACCAGAACCAACTCATTTTCTGCCTGTAGATTCCGTTCCAGAAATTCCCTGAAATAGTTCTCAAACCGCTCCGGGGTACTCCCTTTTACAATCGTACTTTTAAAGCCTTTTCTCGGAGAAGCATCAAAATCCGTAACCGCGCAGGAAAGTCTGCCGGGCATGATCCCGTCCAGAATATGCCCCCACATAGTATCATAGTCAAAAAACTCTGTTCCTTCCGGACTTTTTTCGTATTCCTGTGCCTCTCTGCATTTTACAAAGGCAGTCCCCGGTTCATGGTCGTAACTGATGTCCACATTGTCCGAATACAAATATCCGTAGCTTGCGCCTATCAGCCAGATTCCCGGCAGGCCTGCTTCTTTCAGCCTCACATCCCATACTTCCAGCATTGCTTTCATACAGTAAATATCACAGGGTTGGTAGATGCAGAAAACCGGCTTTCCATCCGCCTTCAGATATCGTTCATCCAAAAAAAAGGGAATCAGATACTCTATATGTTTTTTCCATTCCTCTTCTCTTCCATATCGCTGCCCCACCAGCAGGCCCCGGTCTTTCCTGTTTTGTTTCCGGCTGTCGCTGTCACAGACATCACACCATACATTGCCTTTCTCCACATTGCTCCAAGTCCTTTTCCAGGATTCATTGGCCCAGGAAAAACAAAAGGAAATCTCTATTTCCTTATGCTGCAGCAATAGCTCTGCCGGTTTTTCCAACAGGCGGTTCTGACTGTCAAACCAGTAATGATAAAAGCAAAACCCGTCTATCCCATATTCTTTTGCCAGATGCGCCTGCCACCGGATCGTTTCGGCCCGGCTCAGATCATAATAGTTCTGATCCAGAGGCTTCCTGGGCTGTCGGTGCCCCTCAAACAACGGTCTGGCATTTTTTACGCTCACCCAGTCCGTAAAGCCTTCCCCATACCAGACGCTGTTTTCCTTTACTTCATGGAACTGAGGCAAATAAAGTGAGATAATCTTCGGTATCATATCGTTTCTCCTATTTTGTGGCTATAAAAATAAACAACGAACGATTCCCGATATTTCCGTAAGGTATAGAATAAAAGGGGACAAAATACCCATAAGAAAATCCCGCTTTTCTGATCCTGGAAAAAAAGTCCATACCATAATCATAAAATACAAGACTGCCTTCCTCGCTTACCGGATTTCCGTGATACGCCGGCTCCTGCCTGTGAAGTATCGTTCCATCCACCATTTCGGCCCGCTTTACGGTCTGTTCCTGATGGAAATTCATGGGAAATGTGGCATACAGCATTCCGCCGGCCTTTAATACCCGGTATATTTCCTCCAAAGCCCTGTCAATATCGGACACATGTTCAAATACATCGTTCGAAATCACACAATCTATCGTTTCGTCGGCAAAACTCAGAGCTGTCAAGTCCTCATGTATGACCCCCCCCTCACAGATTTTTCCGCCTGGTATATCCGGGCCCATGTACTCACTTCCGGTCAGATGGACAAACTGCCTGCTCAGATACTGATACATCGGCGTTACCTGCTCCGTAATATAGACTCTGGCATCCCCCGGCACCCGATCCGTTACCAGCCTTGCGATTTCCCTTTGTCTGTTATTCAGCCCGCAAAACGGACAGACCATTCGTTCCCTGAAATTCACCTTACGGGGGCTTTCGGAATATTGATTGTCTATCAACAGGTTTACTCTTTTCCTGCAGACCTGACACCTGCCCGGATAAGAAATTCTTTTCCGGGGAGACTGGAGCACCATTTCCTCAAGTACGGTTTCTATCTGACTCCATGCGCTGTTACCCCTGAACTGATCGTACTCTTCTTTTGTCCTGATCTGACTGTCCAAAAAACATGCGCTGTCAGGTTCGGTTACATCCGCTTCTTCCCCAAACAGTTCAAGTTCCCATGCCGAAACGATCCTGCTTTCGTCAATCCCCAGCCGGATCAATTGTTCCTTCATTTCAGATGCATACCTGCGGGAGGACAGGAGCACGGCATCCAGTTCCATTCCGACTATGGCTTCCGGCTTTACCACATCAAATCCATAAAACTGGCCCCCTGTTTTTTCCGGGTCATTGTCAATAAAAAATTCGATCTTCAACTGGTTTTCGTAGTAGATCAGTCTGACTGCATCTCCTCCTGCGCCAAATACGACTGCCATACCTGTTTTCCCGCCTTTCACAGTGTTTTTAAATATTGTTATCTGCCCTGGTAATATCATAATTGTCTTAAAATCATAGCCTTCGTTTTATTACCGGGTGTATATATCTTTGAACATACCCTTTAATCCAACCGGATTTATGGATATAATCTCTGTTTCAGGATAATGAATCTGCGCAAATCTCTTCATTTCCTGATATTTCTCTTTTAATCGGTCTGCCACTTCTCCATCAATCAAAGTACTTTTATTAATGGTACCATCATAGTATCCTGTAGGCGCATTATCACATCCTGCCAGATAAATCCTTTCAGGATATGTGTACAATGCAAAATGTAGGGCAGAAAGTGTTACCGCATATCCGCCGGATACAGGATGATGGCATATATCTCTGTAAATTCTCTTCGTATCCCATCTGTCTATCATAAAATCTTCTACATTTTCGCATAATCTGTATTCTTCCGGAAATTCGATCTCTTCGGTATATGTTCTTTTTAAAATCCTCCCCATGAATATCCTGCACTTTACATTTTCAATCCCGTCAAATTTACCTTGACTGATAAACTCTGGTCTGCCATCCTGAACGAACAAATGGTCCAGCGGAATCTCTGGTTTTTTATATGCAGTATTTACCCCAATATGCACCGCCCCTTTTATGGGCTGATACATGTTTAATGTGGAGCCTGTCGCTACGATCACCACATCCCTTCCCCGATAACAGTTCCGGTATTTGGCAAATGCCTTTGTATTAACAGTGCTGACTTCATTCTGTTCCTCAACCAAATAAGCCAGTTCATTTGCCACTGTATCTATTTTGTTGTATATATTCGTAAAATTCGTATATACGTTTGCAAATCCCTTCGAAACCGCACATATGATGTCCGGCGTAAAATCATTTACGGTTTCCCGTATTCCAGCAAAAAATGCATTGGAAATTCCAAGCACCTTTTTACATCCAAATTCCCACAGTTCGTGCCGGATCCCTTCCTGCGTATGCTCTAACGTCGCAATCACAAACAGATATTTTTCTCTGTAGGATTTCAGCTCTTTCAGTTCACACACCGGAATCCCCATAATGGAAGCAGGATTCCCTTCCTTACTTTTTGCACCGATACAAACGATTTTAAAAGAAATTTTTTCTTTTATCATATACTGAATCAGGCATGTACCTACCAGTCCGGCTCCATATATGATACAGCCCTCATAGTCTCTTATTGTGTCTTCCAGTTCCTCTTTGCTGTTAATATAATTCACTTTTGCTATATCCTCCTGCTTTCAACAAATATTCGATAAAATCCCTTACTGCGCCTTTGCCTCCATCATATGAAGATATAAAGTCGCATATCTCTTTTATCTGTGTTACCGCATCTGCAGGACATCCCCTTATCCCGGCAAGCTTCATCGCCTCGTAATCATTTATATCATCCGCGATATAAGCCGTTTCTTCTGGTTTGACTCCCATTTCCTTCATAATCTCCCGGAATTTTTCTTCCTTCTTTTGAACGCCCTGATAAATATGATCAATGCCAAGTTCCCTCCATCTTTGCACCACAATTCCGGATTCTCTTGAAGTAAAAACAACCGGAATCATTCCGGCTTTCATTAAATTCAGTATGCCAATCCCGTCTCTGACATAGAATCCTTTACACAATTCCCCGTCATTCCCTATATATACAATGCCATCCGTCAATGTCCCATCAACATCCATTACAACTATTTTTATCAAAGACTTCCCATCTTTCATGCAGTCGCCATCATTAAAATTCTGTCACCTGTTCCAGTAAATCCGCAACAGATATACCGGAATTGATCAGTTCTGTAATCCGTTTTTCTTCTGCCAGTTTTTCTCTGATTTTTAAACTGACCTCTTCTTCCATTTCTTTTGGCACAACACAGACTGCATCATTATCCGTATACAGAAGATCTCCCGGACATATCCTGACACCATCCACGCAGATCTCCACATCAACGGCACTGACTTTTCCCCTGCCTTTAATATCTACCGGTGAATAACCTTTTGCCAGGATTGGGAGTACAACATCATCTCTATGCGTGTAATTGGTATCTCTTGTCAAACCACCTATAATAACGCCTTCAATCTGATTTCTCACAGAAAGCCTGGTCATCAGTTCCCCAAAATACGCAAACTCTCCGCTGCCGCTTACAACAAGTATTTCTCCCTTTCCAACGGTTCCCAGAAATGATAATCCTTTGCGAATATTTTCATCCTCTGTTTTCTCAGCTCTTAATTCAACCGTTCTTGCCCTTCCTATAAAATTTACCCGCTTATGATTTCTTTTCATCCCTGTAATGATCTGCTTTCGATACCCCATTCTGTCCATGACATCCGAAAACAATCCACTGCACAGTTCTTTTGTCTCTAAATCAAACATCTATTCAACGACCTTTCCGATTGCTTTTCCGATTTCTTTCATATTTTCAAACAAAATTTTAAATTGTTCCAAACTGAGTGCCTGCTCTTTGTCACACAGAGCTTCCTCCGGATTATGGTGTACTTCAATCATAATCCCTCCACATCCAAAGGCCGTACATGCCATTGCAATGTCCGGAACGCCAAAACTATATCCCATAGCGTGGGAAGGATCAAGAATCAAAGGCGCTCTCGTCTTTTGCTTGATCACTTCCGCCCCGCATAAATCCAGGGTAAATCTGGATGAATTTTCAAAAGTTCTGATTCCTCTTTCGCAAAACATAATCTGGCGGTTTCCCTGCAAAAGCATATAATCTGCCATTTTAAACATTTCTTCCACCGTTGCTCCAAAATGCCGCTTTAATAAAACGGGTTTTTTAGACTTTCCGGCAGCTTCCAGTACCGAATGATCATACATGGCTTTCGCGCCAATCTGGATAATATCGGTAACATCAGCCACCTCATCAAAATTTGTGATATCTGATGTTTCCGTTATGATTTTCATCCCATATGTATTTCTGACTTCCTCCAGCCATTTCAGTCCCTCCGAATGGCTTCCCTGAAAAGCATATGGATTTGTCCTCGGTTTAAACGCACCTGCACGGAATATTTTAATTCCCATATCCGCTAATTTTTCAGCGGTAAGCAAAATCTGCTCCCTGCTCTCCACTGCGCAGGGTCCCGCCATCATCCGGCATGTTTCCTTCCGGAACAGTTCCCGGCCGCCGACTGAAATACACTCTTTTATTTCATCGCTCTGTGATATCAGTTTCATACTTATTCCCTTCTGAACAATCATTCAATTTTCAAATTATACACGGAATCCGGTTTCAGTCCGCGGGCAATCGCATCCGCCAGTTCAAAGTCATCCTGATAATTTACATCAATTTGTTCAAATTTATTTAACTCTATAAATTTATATTTTTTACCGATTCTCAGTCCGGTATCTTTGTGCGCCTGTTTCGTAATTGCATAAAATCCCATTGTTTCAAAGACGGTTTCCTTCAGGATAAAACTATTGGGTATATGTTTCACATCATAGAGAGGTTTCCCGCTTACCATATCCCAGAGATAAAAATGCTCTTTTCCAATGCAGACAACCGAATCATATCCCTGCGAGATGGCATCCAGACTTTTCCGGATTGTGCCTTCTGATAAAAAAGGCATGGGCGGCAAATGCTGTATATAAATGTCTGCATCCGGATAGTTGGATGTTTCCCATCTGAAAAATGCGTTTCCATCCGTTGCATTCGTAGCAAGCTCTCCGGGGCGTCTTAACGTGCCAAATCCTTTTTCCTCTGCCAAAGATAAGATTTCATCATCATCCGAATCAACGATAATATCTTCTTTAGGAAGCACCTGATTCAAGTTATAACAGGCCCGCAGAAACAACGGTATCTCTCCGACCTTCCTTATATTTTTCCGGGGAATCCTGGATGATCCCCCTCTTGCCGGAACAAATCCAATCATCTTTTCCATACTGTTTTCCCCTATCTCCCTATATGTAAATCCACTGCGCCAACCAACGTTCCATCTTCCATCACCGGAATAAAATCTGTCCGTTTCTGCTTCTTTGTCAGCATTTCGAAAACCTCTTCCATTGTCCGGTCTGATTCTATGACCAATGGATACCGGTTCATAAATTCCGATGCTTTCTTTTCAAAAATATCTTTTCCATATTCCATAACAGCACGCCTGATATCTCCGTCCGTAATGATGCCTTTCAGTTCTCTGCCTCTGACAATCAGAACCGTTCCCATCCGGGAGCGGTTCATTTCCGTTATGATATCCACAAATGTTGCATTTTCCTCTTCAACAGGAAGTTCACTGAAATGCAGCATATTTCTTGTTACCCTTATATTTTTCTCATTCAGATATTTCAGTTTATAGGTAAGGGAATACAGATTTTTTAAATCATTGCATAAATAGGAGCCTGAAACGATAACATCTGTCTTTAACTTTCCTAATTTTTCTGCGATAAAATTATCCACTCCTCCATCTACCCAGATCCGCAATGCGGGATACTTGTTTTGTATCCACTGTATTCTTTCATAGTTGGTTTCATCAAAAGCAGCCCCTGAAACCCCCGGCTGGCTTGCCATAATCAATACTTGTGAAATATCATTTATATTCTCATCAACAACACTGAGAGGTGTATCTGAAGTTAACGCGATCCCAAAACTCCCGGCTATTTTTCTGCTTATTTCCCGAATCGCACTTTTTTCTTTCAATGTTTCATACTGCAAATTTATGTATTTTACGCCTGGCTGATTTATCATCCTGATATCTTCATCCGAAAGGGACTCATAAATTAAATGCAAATCCAAAACCAGATCATTTTCCTGAAACAGCGCTAAATCTTTTAATGAAAACGGAATACCGCTTTGAAAAATATCAATATGGATATAATCAACGCATGCTATTTTCAACAATTCGGCATAATGTCGATAATTTTCTTTTACCGCCAGAACCGACCCGGATATATACATCGGCTTTTTCTCCTCTCATCAACTGTTTTTCACGGCTTCATAAATTCGATGTCCATACGTATCGGCTTTCTGTTGTTTTCCATCCGCTTTTTCCGCTGTATATTCTTTCAGGAAGCAAAGAAAATCTTCCAGCGGGTATTCTTCTTCATTGACAACAGGAATACCTGAATAATACATATATGCAAGACAATCTGATTTTGGAATTTCGATATTTTTCTCAATCTTTTTCAGTCTGTCCTCTCCCGGATCATACAGGAGCAATTCTCCGATCCCCGATGCACAGCATAATAAATAAATACTGCCCGCTTCTTCCTGCACTGCCCGGAATATGCATTGCCCATGTAAAAGATCAATGCCGTCCAAATACCGGTTTATCGCATTTTCTCCTGATATTTCACTGGTGTTTAGGTTAATGGAAAATACCGAACTCCCAAAAAACGGAAATATCCATATTTTATTGTCCAGATAAATTCCTGAATGGAAGTTTATCTGCATCGGTATATATTGATATCCGGCCCTTTTCATTTCATGCTCTGTCATGATATCAGTCTGCCGGCACCACTGAATCACAGGATCTTTTTCCCGCGGCAGCAGCCACACACTGTCCCCGGCTTTGCAGATAGAAGAAAAACCGCTTTCAGTATGCTTCATATGCCTTCTTGTCCATTGCAGGGTATCTGTATTTACTTCAAAAAGCAAGTCATCCTCAAATGCTGGAATCACCAATTGCTTCTGATCAATAATGGCATCCCTGAAATAAATCTCCCTTTTCTCTTCTTCTGGAAATAAATTCACAGCATTCTCTATCTGCTCTGTTTTCATATTAAATTTCAATAAACAGGGTATCTGATTTCCTATCATAAAAAGAATTTCATCTTTTATTGCATATCCATAAAATAAATTCTTCTCTGTCTGTTCTATTCCTTCCATTTCCACCAATTCTATAAACCGAAACACATTACTCTCAATATCAAATATCATAATCCGCCTTGCCATACCGGGAAGCAGAATCAGTTTTCCCTGGTATAAGACGGTATTCGTATAGTCACTGCCCGCACACCCTGCATATTTTCCAATTTTTTTTGCGAACCGCCATTCCATATCTGCAGAAAAAAGCGCATTGAAGTTGATGCTCCAAAACCATCTCCGCCCCTTATAGGTAACAAAATTACAATATAACAAATTATCGCTTCCGGTCATAACAATTCCATTTCCCCCTGCAAAGATTCCATGTCTGTATTCAACAATCCAAAATCATAATCGGCTTTCCCGTCCGTTCATACAGATAAACTACCGAACTCCAATCACCATAATAAGCGTCTGTAAATGATACGGCACCCCCGATGTCTGCTGTGTCATCATAAATACCCCATTTTCCATCCACATACTCATTGACTATTTTCTGATATTGTCTCCATAATTCTGGTCGCATTGCCTGTATTGTGCTTTGTATCAGGGGATGCGGCCGCCACCAGAGAACAATTTCATCCTGAAACGCTTTAAAAACGTTTAAAACTTCCTCTATTTTTTTCAACATATTTTCTTCATTTTTCAAAAGTGAAGTAATACTGTTGTTGTACATTACAATTTTCTTATATTGTCCATCTGCTTTCCGGATATACTTTTCCCATTCTTTTGGAATTTTTGGCTTTTCTCTCTCCATTTCCGCCACCTTATCGAATTTCGGTGAACCAACACCCAGAAACTTTTTCTCCAGATATTTTCTGTCCACATGCTGCCCTGACAATCCGTTTTCCTTTGCCGCTTTCAGATATTCATTAATATACAGCCGCCTTACGCTTTTTGATTCTACAATAACTTTATCTGCGTTAATAATTCCAGGTATAAAACAGAAATGCTTCTTTGCTTCAATCGTTTTTTCATCCTCCGGGTCAATATCTCCCATTATAAAATAAGGTATATAAACTAACTTATCCGTATATTGTTTCAGATTCTCTGAATAAAACCGCGGATGCACGCTTGTCACCAGATTCCAGTTGTCATAACCGTTATGAATATAAATCTCATCCGGCCTGCGTTCTTCAAAACGATATGCTTCCCAGTCAATGACTTCCACATTCTCCGGATACTCACCGCCTTCATAATGCATCTGTCCGAAACTGTGATCCGGCTTTAAATCAAAATATGGGATTGGCACACAATATGCCTCACAGTCAGAATCTTCCTTTGCTGCAAAGTAAATGCTCTCCAGAGAATCCCACATGGACGCTTTATATGGAAAAAATACAACTTCTTTTTTTATACTGATATCATTTTTTACGCTGTTCTCTATTTTTAACAGCGCTTTTCTCAGACTTTTACCTATTTTGTTTTCATGAATCTGTCCATCGCCAATCTTCTCATAGATATGAAACAACTCTTCACAGTAATCTTCGACGCATTTCACTGTGACATGCCCCTCGCCCTCCGTCCGCTCAATTGCTTCTCCAAGCAGCCGGGCAAATTCCTGACATTCGCTGAGCATATTCTGCACGATTACAATACTCCCCTGGCCAAACGCGTTTTTAATTTCGTCATGTGCCTGATAGAGGCTCTTTATAAAATCCAGTATTTCTTCCCACTGTGCTTTCCGCATACTTTTTCTCCGCTAAATTCCAAAAATCTGCTGACTCTCCCGGGCATCATACAGGGCACGGCAAATATAATAATCTGCCGGCTCCGTTATCTTCATATTGTTTTTGGTACTAAGTACCATATGCATAGGTTCCTGATACATACTGCATAAATGGGAAGAATCGATACTTCGGATGCCGTCCTCATGGGCCTTTTCATACAAACGCACAATATCACCATAATAAAAAGATTGGGGGGCTTTTGCCGTATACATCTGACTTCTGGGCGGGACTTCCAGAATCACCTCCCCATCCTCGCTCCTGATCGAGCTTTCCCGCACCGGCTCACAGGTTATGGCATTGCCATATTTTTTTACCGTTTCAATATTCAGTGTGATCAGTTCTTCGTTGATCAGAGGCCTCACACCGTCATGAATCAGTATAATATCCTGTTGCCCGGTAAATTCTTTCATGGCTTCCAGTCCCAGATAAATGGAATCATGCCCTGTTCCTCCGCCCGGTACGATCTGCCTCACCTTTGTGATCCCATACCGTTTCAGCAGTCCCCATAATTCTTCTATCCACTCTTCTATACAGACCACCGTAACGGCGTCCACCATTTCATGATATTCAAAATGCTCCAATGTATAGATAATAACCGGCTTCCCATGTATTTCCAGAAATTGCTTTGGCTTGGAACGGGTGCTCATCCGTCTGCCCGTACCGCCTGCAAAAATAAGTGCAAAGGTCATGCCGTTTTCCTCCCCTGTGTTTCCCTTTTTCTAAACATCCGTCTGTTTTGGTCCTCTGTTTAATATATAATAAGATACATATACTTTATGTTTACAATCAAAACCCTATGTAATCAGAGACGAATCTGCTTTTCTTTTGTTTATGAAAGTATATTAACATGAAATAAGACATGTCGGTCCTCCCGGCTATCTCCCAACGATTCAAAAACCGCCAGATAAAAACAGCAAACCGACGGTATCCCACTCTGCTCCCGCAAACCGCCTTCTGTCATCTCATACTGCATCATAAATCCCGAATACAACCGATCCAGACTTCCGATTCCGCCGAAACATTCATATACATAATTTTCGAATATTCTATCATAGTTTATGAAAAGAATCAAGAGAGCAATCTGATTTCCATTCATTTACAAGGGCAAAACAATGCGAAAACAGATTTTTCAGACAATATCCGCTTTTTATGCGTCAACCGCCCTGTTTGCAATTTTTCCCCCAAATGGTATACTTTATATGACATTTTTATTGTTTTGTTTAAAAAAGCGAAAAAATGGAATCCTGTCAGAAAGGGATTCTGAAAGGAGTAAAAAAATTATGAATGCAGGCAGTCTCATCGGTTTCCTGATTTATTTTATCGTCTCTCTGTTGATGATCGGCATCGGTGTCTCACAGCGAAAAAGCAAAACACCTGTCGGGTTTTATTCCGGAGAAAAACCCCCGGATGAAAAAACATTATCCGATGTATCTTTATGGAATAAAAGGCATGGTACTATGTGGATCCTGTACGGAATCATGCTTATGTTGTCTTATCTGACAGGCATTTTGATCGGTGAGGACTCCCCCTGGTGCCTGATTCTCCTGCTGGGCGGAGCCATATTGCCCTTAATTGTAATGATCTGGTATCATCACAGGCTGCTCAGGCTCTGTCAGCGATAAGTTAAAAGCAAAAAGAGTCCGATATCCCTGTCGCCAAGTCATCGGACTCTTTTTACTTCATGAAAACAGAACATTTCAAAGTATGCTGTCTGTTGTCTATCGCTCTGCGATCTGACGCATCTTTTCCAGATCTGCAATCAACTGTCCGGAATACGCCTCCGCCTCTTTGTATACCTGCTCCGCCCTTCCAAAATCCTCGTCCTGCAAAGCACGGATCACACCTGCCCCATAACTATGGAAACGCTTATGCTTTTCTCCGATTCCATTCCAGATGGGCAAAATCTCCGGTATTTTAGGGGTCATGGCATAATAAAAATGCCCGAAACCGCACTTGGAAGCATCCAACTGCAGCGGTATAATCTCCCGTCCGTCGATCATCTTTCTCAGATTGCTCAGCCAATTGTGATGGGCCATAATCGCATTGTTCACATGCTTTGCAAATTCCCGGTTCTCCAGATGGAAGAAAGCGTCTTCTGTCATGCTTCCCATCTGCTTTACCGCTTCATCCAGAGTCTTTTCGATCTCCACCACCGGTTCAGCCGCTTTTTTCAACTCATCGCTGACACCCCGCATAAACTCAGTACTGTCTCTGAGCTGATTTTCCATCTCGGTCATGGAACTGCTGATTTCCTGGCTGACAGCAGCAATGGAACTGATGGATTCACTGACTTTGGAAACATGGCGCTGGTTTTCATCGTTCAAAGCCCATACATTGCCGATCTTCTCCGACATAATATCCAGGGCGTCAATGGTTTCCCTGGCACTGTCCACACTCTTCTGGGATGCGCTTTTGATCCCTTCCACAAAATCACCCATACTTGCCGTCAGTTTCTGGGTTTCTTCTGCCAGACCGCGGATCTGCCCTGCCACCACTGCAAAGCCTCTTCCCGCTTCTCCTGCTCTGGCCGCTTCGATGGAAGCGTTCAGAGCCAGCAGATTGGTCTCCAGTGATATGGAATCAATTCCGGAAATCACCTCGTTCATACGATTGATCACTTCCAGCAGATGATCCATATCCTTCTGCATCTCTCTGGATGCCTCAATGGTCTGGTCAGATAACTCCTTCACTGCCGTCAGCTCAGTCTGGCTGTCCTCTATTTTCTTGTAGACCTCTTCACTTTCTTCGGAAACAGTGATGATCGTATTGGTCATTTCCTCATGCTGATTGTTTGCCCTGCCGGACATAAACGAATCGCCGGAACCAAAAATCGACTCTGTGGCCTTTGTCACCCTGCGGGATATCTCTATAATCTTTTCGGTCTGATGCTGCATCGTCAAGTCCAGAGAACTGATCTGCATCACAGCTTTGATATTTTTTTCAAAAATATCCGCAAACTGTTTTCTCCCTTTTAACAGCCTCCGATACATGCCATGCAATTCCGGCTCATTGGAATAATCCGCTTCTTTCAATTCTGAAACCGCTCTCATGAGCACTGTTTTCTTCTTCCCGATTGCCATGTTGATCTCCTCTCCAGAACTCTCATTTTATACTATTCTATCATAAAAAATTTTGTTATAATTTGCAATCTTTTTCTTGAAAATTCTATTTCAGTTCGCTTTTGTAAAACAGGACCGACAGCAGCATGCCGACCACCCATCCCACAGGCCATGCGCACCAGATGCCCGCCGGTCCGAAAACGCCTGCCAATATCCTTGTCAGAACCACCCGCAGAATCAGATCCGTAAAGGTGGAAATCATAAACTTCTGCATCATTCCTGCGCCCCGCAGTATGCCGTCCGCCACCAGCTTTACGGAAATCACAAAATAAAAGGGTGCCACAATGCGAAGAAACCATACACCGGCAGACAGCGCCGTATCCGTAGGCGCATCCATAAAAAAGCCCACCAATCCCCTGCTGACCAGAAGGTACAGCAGAATAATGGGGATACACAAAAGCCATACAAGCCGCAGACCGGCGCCAAATCCTTCCCTGACCCGCTCCTTTTTCCCCGCGCCCAGATTCTGTGCGGTATAATTGGATACCCCGTTTCCCAGCGTGGTAAACGAAGTGATCACCAGATTGTTCAGTTTGACTGCTGCCGAATATCCTGCGATAACCCCCGGCCCGAATCCGTTGATAACACTTTGAATTATGATGTTTCCCATAGAAATAAAACTCTGCTGGAACATGCTGGGTACTGCAATCAATGCTGTCTTTTTCAGCAGAGGCAGTGAAAACAGCGCCGGTTTTTTCTCTGTCTGAATGGCCAAAAGACGCTTCAACACCACAAACACCGCCAGCAGACAACTGATGCCCTGACATAAAAAGGTCGCCCAGGCTACCCCTGCCACGCCCATATCAAACGACTTTACAAACCAGATATCCGCCAGTATATTGGATGTGGACGAAGCCGCCAGAAAAAAGAATGGCGTTTTGGAATCTCCCAGCGCCGAAAAAATCCCTGTGGCTATATTGTAAAAGAACAGAAAAGGCAGGCCCCACACATAAATGTCCAGATACAGGGCCGAGTCCGCCAGGATCTCCGGCGGCGTCTGAATCAGCGCCAGCAGCCTGGAACAAAACAAAAGCCCGAATCCCATCAATATGCCGCAGAGCACACCGCTGGAAATCATGGCTGTATAGACTGCTGTTTTCAGATCTGCTGTATTTTTTGCCCCGAAGAGCTGGGACACGATCACCGAACAACCAATGTTGCATCCAAATGCAAACGCAATAAAGATCAACGTAATTTCATAACTGTTTCCCACTGCCGCCAGAGCATTTTCCCCGATAAACTTACCTGCCACCAGAGAATCTGCCAGATTGTAAAGCTGTTGAAACAGCACGCTGCCGAACAGCGGCAGACAAAATTTACGCAGCACCACAGCCGGTCTGCCCACTGTCAAATCCTGATTCATTATCTGATTCCTTTCTATATTATATTTCTGTCTTTACAGGTATTTCCACCCAAACGACAGCGTCCTCCATCCTGTCAGTCACATTTTCATTGCGCATAATTTCACAGGAAAATCCGTTATAAGGTAAGATCATCTTCCGCAGCATACGCAGATATCTTTTGACAGCATAACTCACCATGCTCCCCGGCGCTTTATCAGTCAAACAGAGTTTCCCAGCTTTCCGCCTCATAAGCGGCAAAGCACATACGCACCTGTTCTTCATTGTTTTTCTCCGCAGCCAGCAAAGGCAGTTCATCCGGACCGAAATATCTGCTTTCCACAGTTTCAATATTTTCCCGGAACGCACCGCCCACGACGCTGCAGAGAAGGAAGATCTTGCAGACCCGATACGCATAGACCGGCAGATTATGCTTTTCCCGGTCCTGTACCGCGATCACTTTGTCCACCGTCACATCCAGCCCGGCCTCTTCCTTCACCTCTTTGATCGTATTCTCCCCTACAGACAAATCCACATCCACCCAGCCTCCGGGCAAAGACCAGGCGCCGTTTGTTTCCCTGACCAGCAGGATTTTCCCGTCCTGAAATATGGCTGCCCGGCTGTCCAGCTTCGGCGTCTGATAACCGGTCTCACAGCAGAACAGATCCCGCACCTTTTCCAGGGAAATCTCCGACTGATGGCTGACCATTTCCGCGGAAATCTCACGGATCCGTTCAAACCGCTCTCTGTCATACTGATCTCTGCAATAATACAATGCGCTCTGCGCAATACTCTGCAGCTCGATAGCCCACTGCAGCCATGTTTCTTTCTGGTTCATCTCCTGTCTCCTTCATCTCTGGAACCTATACCAGTCCCTGTATCAGAATCACAAGAATCAACACCGGCAGAACAAAACGGAAATACGATTTCAGCCATCCGGGCAGCCGCAGTCCCTTTCCTGTATTCGCTTCCGCCAGATATCGGTCAAAGCCCCATCCCCAGCGGGTCACACAGAACAGGAGATAGACCAGGGAACCCAGCGGCAGCAGCAGATTGCTCACCAGAAAATCCTCGCTGTCCAGGACATCTCTGCCGCCTATGATATGCAGGCCGCTCCATACATTGTATCCCAGTACGCAGGGCAGACTTGCCAGTAAAATAAAAATACAGTTCAGAAAGGCCGCCTTTTTCCGGCTCCAGCCAAAATTGTCAATACAGCTTGCCAGCAGATTTTCAAATACGGCAATGACCGTGGAAAAGCTGGCAAACGTCATAAACAGAAAGAACAGGGCTCCCCATATCCTGCCCCCTGCCATATTCACAAATACATTGGGCAGCGTCACAAAGATCAGCGACGGTCCTGCATCCGGCTGTACGCCGAAAGAAAAGCAGGCCGGAAAAATAATCAGTCCCGACATCAGCGCCACAAAGGTATCCAGCGCACAGATACGCAGGGACTCTCCCGCCAGCGTATGCTCCTTTGGCATATAGCTTCCGAATATTTCCATTGCACCGATTCCCAGACTCAGTGTAAAAAAGGACTGGTTCATAGCGGAAGTAATCACATTGCCGATTCCCACTTCCTTTGCCTTCTGCAGATCAGGCAAGAGATAAAATCCAACACCTTCTCCTGCACCCGGCAGCAAAAAGCTGTGCAGGGCCAGTATGACGATCAAAACCAGCAGCGCCGCCATCATTACCTTAGTGATACGCTCCAGCCCCTTCTGCAGCCCGAAACTGCAGATCAGAAATCCTGCCAGCACGGTAGCGGCCATCCATCCGCCCATCTCTGCCGGACTGGCCAGCATAGTACCGAACACACCGCTCACCGCTTCTGTATCCATCCCCGTCCGGAAAGTCCCTGTCAGAAATTTCACAAAGTAACTGATCATCCATCCGGATACCGTAGTATAGTACATCATCAGAAGATAACAGCCCGCGATGCAAAACCAACCGTGAATATGCCACTTGCTTCCCTTTTTTTCCAATGCCTGATAGCCCAGTACCGCACTTTTTCCGCTGGCCCGTCCCACTGCAAGCTCCATCGTCAGCACCGGAACTCCCATACAGATCAGAAACAACAGATAAAATAATACAAATACAGCGCCGCCGTTCTCTCCTGCCACATAAGGAAACCGCCATACATTTCCGATGCCTATGGCACACCCTGCACTGACCAGTATAAATCCCAGACGGGATCCAAAATTCTCTCTTTCCATCACCTTTTCCTTTCCATCCTCCTCATATTCCACAGCATTACCGGCTGATCCGGTAATGCCCTACGATCTCTCCCCAGGTTTCCAGTATGTCCTCCTCATATCTGAGCTGAACCGGATTGGCGCTGTGGATCACAAACGGAATCCCCTTTTTATTTCTTTGATCAGAGACTACCCCGATGTGCCTGGAGAACACCACAATATCACCGCCCTGCCATTCTTCAATCTCTGTGAGATCCGTGGTCAGGGAAATGGCATTGTGTTTCAGCCAGACCTGCAGATTCCGCACCCGGCGGAAATCAATATTGGGGTCTGCCTCTTCCACATCATAGTCCTCCGGATGAAGTGCGATGTCCCCATCCACCAGCTCCATCAGATCATACCCTGCCCCCAGCAGAGCAAACGCCACCACATCCGTACATACCCCATAGCCGTCATCCGGATATCCGCCTTCATAATAGCTGCTCCGGTACCTGGGATTTGTCGCTGTATAAGCTCTGGCACTTTCCAGAATATCCGTCTGGTCATCGACCCCGTCTTTGTCCCTGTCCTGACTGCTTTTGAAATTCTCTATGCCAAACACTGCGCTGTCATAAGATTTATGAGGAATCACATTCCATCGGTACGCCAGATACACCAATACCACACTGCAGGCTGCCAGCGCCGCCAGACACAGTCGGCGGCGCCAAAACCGCCTTTTTACAGGGATCTTTTTTTTATGTTTCATATACGATTTTACGGGCCAATGCATCCGCCGCATCCCTTCCCTGGAAAGCCGTCACAATCGCCAGGCCAAAATCAATCGCACATCCCATACCTCTGGCAGTGATCACATTGCCTGCCACCTCCACACTGCTATGACTCACCTGAGCGCCTTCCAGATGACTTTCAAACTCCGGAAAAGAGCAGGCGCACTTTCCTTTCAGCATCCCTTTATGTCCCAATATACTGGGCGCCGCACAGATCGCCGCCAAATATCTGCCTTTTTCATAAAATTCATCCACCAGCTTCATCAGAGGCCCATGCGCTTCCAGATTTTTGGTGCCCGGCATACCGCCCGGCAGAACCAGCATCTGAACCTCCGAAAAATCCGTCTCTTCAAACAGACTGTCCGTCCGCACTGCCACCCCATGAGAACTGGTCACTGTCAGATTGCCCGTGACCGATACCATATCAATATCAATGCCGCTGCGCCGCAGCAGATCCACCACTGTCAATGCTTCTATTTCCTCATACCCTTCTGCAAAGAAAATGCATACTTTGCTCATTTTTCCAACCGCCTTTCTTTTTTCTTCCACAAATGGCATCTTCGCACCCGCTTGTTTTTCCTTTGCTTTCCTGACTCGCAAACCCGCGCTTATGCGCTCCTCTGTCCGATTTCATCGGACGTTTGCTCGTTAACGCCGCAGGAAAAACAAATGGCTGCTTCGCACCCGCTTGTTTTTCCTTTGCGGCTATTATATCATAAATCTGGTTTTGTGGGAATTTTTTTCAAACTCTCTCCTGATAACCACTGTTCTGTCTTTGGTCTGCCCGGAGTGTGGTATCAGAAGGTAACGCAGACAATTGATATCAGGAAAATAAAAGGATATAATAAATGCTGACATAGCATGTCAGTATTTGAATGCTATACTGTTGTAAAAGGAGACATAGGGATGCAGGAAAGCAGATTATTCAGGATCGTGTACTATTTGCTTGATAAGGGACAGGCTACCGCTCCTGAATTAGCAGAAAAATTTGAAGTATCGGTCAGAACGATTTACAGGGATATTGATGCCCTAAGCGGAGCAGGTATTCCCATTTATGCAGAAGCCGGCAGAAATGGCGGTATTCATCTGATGAACGATTTTGTTCTGGATCAGGCTGTACTATCAGAGGATGAAAAGCAGGAAATCCTCACGGCATTGCAGAGCATCAATTTCACACAGAATATTGCCGACAGCCAGACATTGCAGAAACTTTCTGCTATTTTTCATCTCCCTTCGGAGAATTGGTTTGAAGTGGATTTTTCCAGATGGGGAAACAAAGGATTTGACAATGAAAAATTTGAACTGTTGAAATCGGCAATCATTCATTGTAAAAACGTTAAAATCCATTATGCTAGTTCTTATAAAGCTATTAGCGAAAGAATCGTCCAGCCATCCAAACTTATTTACAAAGCATACGCATGGTATTTGAAAGCGTTTTGCACAGAGAAACAGGATTTGCGGATATTCAAATTGAACCGCATTTTAGATTTGGAGATTTTACATGAAAATTTTCAGCGTCGCAATTTTCCGGAACCGGCAGACATCTCCGAAGAGGAATATCATCTGATTACACTTCGTTTTCCGGAAGAAATGGCATACCGGGTTTACGATGAGTTCGATAATACGCAAATACAAAGGCAGGAAAATGGTGATCTGATCGTTTCTGCAAAAATGCCGGAAGATGCATGGCTGACAGGCTTTTTGCTGTCCTTTGGAACCCAGGTGGATATCCTTTCACCTGCTTATTTAAAAGAAGTGATCGCAGGGCAGGCAAAACTGATCTATGAAAAATATAAAACCTGACAAAAGGTGTCAGGATATATATGCTAAATTAATACTATAGCACATAACTATAAACAAATTTGAAACACAAAGAAACAGAAAGAAAGGACAGAGGGTAAGAAAATGAATGAAATGAACCGGAAATTTTGTCAGTGCTGTGGTATGCCTATGGGAGATACCAATGAACTGTATGGAACAAATGCCGACGGCAGCAAAAACGAGGAATATTGCAAATATTGTTTTGAAAACGGTGCATTTACTTTTGAGGGTACGATGGAAGAAATGGTTGAAATATGTGTACCCAAAATGGCTGCCGCCAACCAGAATATGACTGAGGAAGAAGCAAGGAAAGCCATGCTGGAATGGTTCCCCACATTAAAGCGCTGGAAAAAATAATTATGAATGACATCAATCAGTGAGGACAGGGTAAATGCACTTTGTGACTGCGAAAGGAATATTATCATCCAAAAACGGAATGAACTTATACCGTGGCTGCTCTCATGGGTGCATTTACTGTGACTCCAGAAGTAAATGTTACCATATGGAACACGCCTTTGAAGATATTGAGGTCAAAGAAAATGCGCTTGACCCGTTGGAATATGCCCTGAAACATAAACGGAAGAAATGTATGATCGGTACAGGTTCTATGACCGGCCTCTATATTCCTTTGGAGCTGGAAATCAGAACTCTCAGAAAAGCCCTGCATTTCATAGATAAATATGGGTTTGGATTTACAGTCATTACAAAATCAGACCGGATTTTGCGGGATATCGACCTTTTGCAGAAAATAAATGAAAAGACAAAATGCGTTGTACAAATGACTTTAACCACCTATGATGAAGATTTATGCAGAAAAATTGAACCGAATGTAAGTACAACAAAGTTTTGGGAGGATGAGAACAACCTTTAAAATATCCCTCTCTGGAATGAAAAAGATATGATCGAAAGAGAATCTTGCCACGCCCTCCGGAATTTGCTAGAATATAACGACAAACCCAGATAAAGGAGACAACGCACATGGAAATTGAACGGAAATTTACGGTCCGCCAACTGCCCGATCGGCTTTCACAGTATCCGGTCCGGCATCTGGAACAGGCTTATCTGAACACAGAACCTGTGATTCGTATCCGCAGAGAAGATGACCGGTTTTATCTGACCTATAAGGGAAGCGGGATGCTGGCAAGGGAAGAATACAATCTGCCTTTGCATGAGGAAAGTTATCGTCATCTGCTGCCAAAATGTGACGGGAATGTCATATCTAAAAAGCGGTATTTGATCCCCTTTGAAGGTCACACCATTGAACTGGATGTCTTTGATGCCCCTTTCTCGCCTCTGGTCATCGCCGAGGTGGAGTTTGAAACCGAAGAAGCAGCCAGTGCCTTCCTCCCGCCCTCCTGGTTTCTGAAGGATGTAACTTATGATCCCGCTTATCACAATTCATATCTGGCCAGTCACAAACCGGAAATGCCATAACGTGAAAAACAGGATGTGCTGTCATTATAGTACAAATCATCCCGTGAATATCAGAACAAAGGAGAAAACAATATGACATCTATCTGTGGAATGGATTGTACCAAATGCGAATTAAACAGTAGCTGCAACGGTTGTGCAAAAACAAACGGCCAGCCCTTTGGGGCAGAATGTATCGTTGCATTATGCTGTCAAAAGGGAGAGCATGCACTGAGCGAACTGAAAGAAAAACTGATCGCGGCAATCCGGGAACTGAATATTCCGGATATGGAGGAAATCACAGACCTGAACGCTCTCAAAGGCTCTTTTATCAATCTCCACTATCCCCTGCCGAACGGACAAATGATAAAGTTCTGGGATGATAACAAGATATATCTGGGGAATCAGTTACACAAAAAAGGAAGCGACCGATGTTATGGAATCGCTGCGGATGAAGCATATCTTATGGTATCCGAATACAGCGGTTACGGCGAAGATGCTGAAATTGTAATATGGAAGCGTTGGAGATCGTAAAATGTCCCCCTGACCGACATATATATGATCGGAACAAAGCAGGACTGTTGCCGATTACTGAAACTGTACGGATTATTCATTGCTAAAATAAGGGCATCCCTCAAGTCTTTTCGTGACTTTTGGAACACCCTTATTTTTTACTGTTCAAACACTATGCTGTCTGCAATACTCTGGAACAGTTCGTCTGCATCAGTCCCATAAGCATCCAGAATATAAAAGTCGAAGCTGACAAATTCCTCTTCCACCTGAATCATAATAAAACGATTCCGGAACACATTCCCGTTTTCATCCGCCGATGTCAGGCCATAGGCATCTATCGCCGGTTTTCCGCCGATTTCTGTCTGCTGTACTTCATAGCCGTCGCTTTCCAGTTGTTCGGTCAGGTCTTTCAGAAAATCTCCTTCATAGGCGCCGTAAATGTCCAGATACATATTGCTCATATCCCATACATTGTCTCCGTCATAAGGAGATGCAAAAACAAACGAAAATCCGCCGTTCTCCGAAATATCAGCCGCCTCCCAGATGTAAGGGCAGGAAAACAGCATCCCCAGTCCTTCTTCCGTATACTCTGTCATTACCGGCAGCGGAATCTCCGGCTCTGCTGTCATGGCCTTTTCCAGTTCTTCCTGTGTAATGGAAATATTCGGCTCTGCTCCTGTATCTGCCAGTATCTTTTCTGCCAGCAGAGGCGTGATCGGCCCAAGCGGGGCAAAGTGGTCATATCCCTCCAGAATATAGCAATTGATATTTTCATTTTCGGTTGCTTCCTGTATCCGCTTCAGGTTGGATCCATTGCCCTCACTGCCTTCTATCAGGAACGTAGGGGACTTCACATCCTCCAGCCAGTGAATCGGAGAACGCATGGTATATTCTTCTTCGATACTGGTATCAAAAGTAAACTGGCTGTTGTTATGATAGCGGATGTCATCCACTGCGCCAAAGCAGAACACTGCCCGGAACTTGTCCGAATATTCTGATGCCAACAGAGCGCGTGTGCCTCCCGTACTGTGTCCGCCCAGATAGATACGGTTCGGATCCACATAAGGCAGGGACGCCGCGTACTCATAAGCGGATATGATATCATCCACTTCACCGAACAATGCTTCATAATTGCCCGGATTGCCATTGCCGCCCCGGAAGGACGGATACATGGTCAGCACGCCCGACCGCCAGAAGGCTGAGCCGGTCTGATCGTTGTCCCATTCCGGATACGTCCAGGGGAAATCGCTGATGCCATTGCCCCAGCCGCCTACCACCCAGATAATCATAGGATGCTTCTGCCCGTCCCCCGGATCACTGGATACATAGGCTGCCATATCCCCTACCTTAGTAGGATAATTCACCAGTTCAAACACCCCTTCCGGAGGCTCCGGAATCGGATCGTCATCGCTCTCCTGCTTCGCCAGCGTCGTCTGAAAAGCATCATGCGCCTGCGCAAAACTCTGTCCCTCTGTCTTGCCTTTTACGCTTTCCTCTTCTTTTCCGCCGCCAAGTCCCGGAATGCCGCAGGACACGGTAAAGACAGTCAGAGACGCCATCAGAAACACACACAATCGTTTCATCCCCACATTTTTCATAAGTTACCTTCCCTTTTTCTGAGATTTTGCCCCGGTTCTGTTTCCGCCGTCCGCAATCATGATTCTATTCTAACCGAAAATCCCTGAACATTCAACAAAAGTCCCAAAATACACTTTGGGCCGAACGCCCGCAAACTGCCGCTTTCCATACTCAGAGTCTGCCATATAATTTCACCATACTGCGAATCTTCTCTGCCAGTTCATCGGTACAGGCATCTGCTTTCATTCTCCATTTCCAGTTGCCGCCCAGAGTAGAAGGCAGATTCATACGTGCCTCTCCGTCCAGTCCCAGATAATCCTGCATGGGAATCACAGCCATATCCGCCACGCTGGAAAGCGCTGCCCGGATCAGATTCCAGTGGATCCCCTTTCTGTTTCTGATCTGCAGATACCGTTTCATAAAATTCTGATCCCGGCGTTTTAACGACTGATACCAACTGACAGTAGTGTCATTATCATGGGTCCCGGTATAAACCACACAATTCCTGGTGTAGTTGTGTGGCAGATAATCATTCTCTTCTCCGGAATCAAAGGCGAACTGCAAAACCTTCATACCCGGATAACCGGTCTTTTTCACCAGTCTGAGTACCGAAGGCGTCAGATAGCCCAAATCCTCCGCGATCACTTTGATCCTGCCCAGCTGCGCCCGGAACGTACGGAAAATCTCATATCCCGGTCCCGGCTCCCAGCTTCCGTATTCTGCCGTCTCATCCCCATAGGGTATGGCATAATATTCGTCAAAGCCCCGGAAATGATCGATACGGACGATATCGTACAACTGATAACAGTATGCGACCCGTCTCACCCACCACTGATATCCGGTCTGTTTATGGTATTCCCAACGATACAGCGGATTGCCCCAGAGCTGTCCCGTACTGGAAAACGCATCCGGGGGACAGCCTGCCACCGCCACCGGCGTACATGTCTCATCCAACTGGAACAATTCCGGATTGGCCCAGGTATCCGCGCTGTCCAACGCCACGTAGATGGGAATATCCCCGATGATCTGTATCTTTTTCTGATTGGCATAGGCTTTCAGCGCCTGCCATTGTTTTACAAATAAAAACTGCAGAAAAGCATAAAATAAAATCTCATCCGCATACTGCTCCCGATACCGGGCCACTTCCTCCGGCTCCCGCAGCCGGATCTTTTCATCCCAGAACAGCCAGCTCTTACCGCCAAAGGAATTTTTCACTGCCATATACAGGGTATAATCATCCAGCCAGTAGGCATTTCCCCGACGAAATGCCAGAAACTCCGGATCGTCTCCGATATGGCTGTTTTCGTATGCCGCATGAAGAACCTGAAATCGGGACCGATAGATCTTCTCATAGTCCACATCAGTTTCCTCACTGCCAAAATCACAGGCCTCACAGTCCGCCTTTGTCAGATAACCTTCCTGAACCAGTGTTTCCAGATCAATAAAATAGGGATTACCCGCAAATGTGGAAAAAGACTGGTAGGGAGAATCCCCGTATCCGGTAGGCCCCAGCGGCAGAATCTGCCACAGCTTCTGCCCCGCCTGTTCCAGAAAATCCACAAATGCATAAGCCTCTTTGGAAAATGAACCGATTCCGTATGGGGACGGAATACTGGAAACCGCCATCAAGATACCACTCTGTCTCATGGTCTATCCCCTTTCACCCTCCCGCACCGGCAAGTGCCGCCAATCTGCGGGAAAATCTGTTATGATATGCTTCCCGATGACTCCCTGAGAAGCAGCTCGCCCTCAAAAATACGATGCTGTATCGGTGCATCATTCTCTATTGTATCAAACAGGATGCCGGCCACATTCTCTGCCATCTCTTCCACCGGCTGCCTGATTGTCGTAATCGTAGGAATATAATAAGAAGCAATTTCCAGTCCGTCAAACCCAACAACAGAATAATCCTCCGGAACTTTTTTCCCTGCCTCTTTCAATGCTCTGCATATGCCGATGGCAACCGTATCGGATATGGCATAAATCGCTGTACACTCCGTTCCGTTTTCCAGAAGCTCTCTGGCGCCCCGGTATCCCCGCTCCAGTGAATATGCATCTTCCTCCGGTCCGGCATAACAGACCAGCTCCTCCGAAACCGGCAGTCCGTTATCAGACAATGCCGCTTTATAGCCTGCAAGGCGCAGCGCACCGATGCTGCGGTCCTCTCTGGATGCAGCAAATATAGCGATGCGCCGATGCCCTGCCTTGCACAAATAGTCTACGATTCTATAACTTTCTTTTACATCGTCCACATGAACCGATGAAAAAACTATACTGTTTTTATGGTCCATGCCGCCTACTGCGGCAATCACACACGGAATATTAAGCTGCTTCAGCTTCTCCTCCGAATGATAAAAGTACCCGCCCAGGAAAATGATCCCTTTGGGTTTTTTTTCCAATATGAGTTCCAGCGCCACCTCAAGCTCATCTTCGTCATCATTCACACTTTGCAGAATAAACGCATATTTATGCTGCCGGATAATCTTTTCCAGAATGCCGATCATGGGCTGGAAAAAAGGATTGTCGATTCCCTTTACCAGGACGACAATCGAATTGCTCTCCAGACGTTTGAGATTTCTCGCACTGTTATTGGGAATGAACTGATTTTCACGAACCGCTTCCATAATCATATTTTTCGTGCTCTGGCTTACTCCCGGATAATCATTGATTGCCCTTGATACAGTACTGACACTGACACCACACTTTTTTGCTATGTCCTTTATGGTTACACTATCCATACCTGATGTCCTTCCAAAATCTCAACTGCTTTTCTCCCGAACCGCAAATGCACACATTTGTTCGATTCATAATTCATTATAAACTTTTTTCCCTAAAAGTCAACATCTTCCATAGATTTCAGCCAGAAAACGGATCCGCTCACAAAGCTCTCCCGAAAAAGCATCCTGCTTCATTCTCCATTTCCAGTTTCCTGATGCTACCGAAGGCGTATTGATCCGTGCGCCGCTGCCCAGGCCCAGATAATCCTGCACCGGAATGATACAGGTATCCGCCACGCAGGACAAAGCACAACAGATATAGTCCCACGGTATCTTTTCTTTTGGCGCATCTGCGTTGTTCAGATAAGCCTGCGCTATTTTCCGGTCCTCTTCCCGGATGTTCTGATACCAGCCCACGATCGTATCATTGTCGTGAGTACCTGTGTAAACCACAGAGTTGGTAGGATATTTGTAGGGCATATAACAGCCTGCCTCTCTGGAATCAAAGGCAAACTGCAGAACCTTCATACCCGGATAACCGGTATCCTCCAGCAGTTTCTTCACCGTATCTGTCACATAACCCAGATCCTCTGCGATTATCGGCATCTCCCCCAGCTCTTTTTTAATCTGTACAAACAGATCGATCCCGACGCCTCTCTCCCAATGGCCGTTTACGGCGGTTGTATCGCCATAGGGAATGGAATAATAAGCGTCAAAGCCGCGGAAGTGGTCGATACGCACAATGTCAAACAGCTCAAACTGTGCTTTCAGTCTGTCAATCCACCAGCGGTATCCTGTCTTTTTGTGATACTCCCAGTCATACAGAGGATTGCCCCAGAGCTGTCCGTCTGCCGAAAACGCATCCGGCGGACAGCCGGAAACCGCCGTGGGTGTCCGGTTCTCATCCAGTTGGAACAGCTCCGGATTGGCCCATACATCCACACTGTCAAAGGAAACATAAATGGGAATATCCCCGATGATCCGGATGCCTTTTTCATTGGCATAGGCTTTCAGCGCCATCCACTGTCTGCGGAACATATACTGGATAAATACATAAAAGCGGATCTCTTCCTCCAGCTTTTTTTCGTATGCCGCAAGCGTCTCTTCCTCTCTCAGGCGCAAACCCTCTTCCCAATCCGTCCAGCACAGTCCGCCCATACTGTCCTTAACTGCCATATACAGTGCATACTCCTTCAGCCAGAAGCTGTTTTTCTCATAAAATGTCACAAGCGCATCCCGATCGGTGTACCGCCTGTAAGCCTTTTTTAAAATTTCAAATCTTCCCTGATAGATTTTTTCGTAGGAAACTGTCTCTTCCTCTTCTCCCCAGTCATAACTGTCGCATTCCGCCTCTGTCAACAGCCCTTCTTTCACCAACTGCCGCAAATCGATAAAATATGGATTCCCTGCAAAGGTGGAAAAAGACTGGTACGGAGAGTCTCCGTATCCCGTAGGGCCAAGCGGCAAAATCTGCCACAGACTCTGCCCTGCTTCATGCAGCATATCCACAAAGTCATACGCCTCTCTGGAAAATGCCCCGATGCCATAGGGGGAAGGCAGACTGGAGACGGGAAGCAGCATACCACATTGTCGTTTCATCATTCCCCTGCCCCTTCTCTGTTTTTTTATTTATTTTTTCTGCTTTGGCAGCCCCGGCCCGCCGCAGTATATTCCCCGCGCCGGACCAGGGCTGCCATATAAATCTGTCCCGATTTTTATAATTTTATCATACAGGCAATATCCATTCCTGTCTACCCTGTAATCAACCCTTTACTGCACCGGCAACCACACCTTCGATAATATATCTCTGGCATATGATATAGAAAATAATAACAGGAAGAATCGCAAGCACGATGCAGGCCATAATGGTTCCCATATCCACAGAACCAAATCCGCCTTTCAGGTACTGAATCACGATCGGAATCGTCTTGTACTTTTTGATATCCAGTACCAGATACGGAAGCAGGTAGTCATTCCATACCCACATGATTTCCAGAATGCCCACTGAAACAAAGGTCGGTTTCATAATCGGGAAAATCACCTTAAAATACATCTGCAGCGGATTGCACCCATCGATGCTGGCCGCCTCTTCGATCTCCAGAGGCATACTCTGGGCAAAATTGGAAAACATAAACACCGCCATACCGGCGCCAAAGCCCAGATATACCACAACGATGCCCACCGGCGTATTCAGCCGCAGTGTATCCGCTGTTTTGGCCAGCGTAAACATCAGCATCTGAAAGGGTACCACCATAGAGAAAATAAACCCGAATTTCAGCGCTTTCGTAACCGGATTCTGCACGCGGGTCACATACCATCCGCACATGGAGCAGAGGATCAGAATCGCCAGAACGGAAGCCGCGGTGATAAATAAGCTATAGCCGAAATATTTGAAAAATTCTATTTTCCTGATACCATTGACATAGTTGTCAAATCCCACAAAAGATTTGCTGTTGGGAAATGCAAAGGGATTCAGATTGATACTCGTCTTTTTCTTAAAGGAATTGATCAGAACCAGCACAACGGGAAACACATATGCCAGGGAAATCACGCTGAATATTACTGTTAAAATATTTTTATAGCTTTCTTTCTTTCTTACTTCTCATCCTACTTATCCCCCTTTCCTGCCGTCAGACGCATCTGAATCACACCAATGGCTGCCAGCGCAATGGCAAAGATCACGGCTTTGGCCTGACCCACACCTCTGTATGCGGCTGTACTGCCATAAAATGTATTATAAATATTCAGAGCCACCATTTCTGTGGAGCGGGACGGTTCGCCTGCCGTCAGGGCAAGGTTTTGGTCAAACAGTTTGAAACCGTTTGTCAGGGATAAAAAGGTACAGATTACGATGGACGGGCTGACCGACGGAATGATAATCTTGAACAGACGCTGACTTCCGGTAGCGCCGTCAACTTCCGCTGCCTCCAGCATATCACCGGCAATGTTCTGAATGCCTGCAATGTAAATGATCATCATGTAACCGATCTGCTGCCAACTCAGCAGAATCACCAATCCCCAGAACCCATACACGGAACTGAATGTTAATGTACGGTTAATGTAAGAAAGCAAACCGTTGAACAGAAGCTGCCATACATAACCCAGAACAATACCGCCGATCAGGTTTGGCATAAAGAATATAGTTCTGAAAATATTGGTGCCTTTTATCTTTTTTGTCAGACACATTGCCACTGTAAAAGCCAGTACATTGATCAGAATGACCGTAACAATGGTAAACAGTGCGGAAAACAATACCGAATGAAGAAATGTGGTATCTTTAAAGGCTTCGATATAGTTTTTGATTCCAACAAAAGTAGCGTCGCTGACCGTTGTAAAAGAGCAGAAACTCAGATAAACTGCCATGATAAAAGGTACGATAAATCCGATGACAAAGGCTGCCGCCGTAGGCAGAACAAACACCGGAAAATATTTTTTTAACGCTTTTTCCATGAAACACTCTCCTCTTTGCCAGACGGGACAGGCCGCTGCCGGCCTATCCCGCCCATTTTATCACTCCAAAATCGCTTTTGAAAAACTGTTACCCATTACCGGTTTTCCCATTCCGTAGCGAAATCTTCGGTAAATACTTTTTCCACATTGGACCAGTCGCCAGTCCCCTGAGAATACTCGATCAATGCGGAAGAAAGATTGGATTTCCAGTTCTCTGTGGGAAGGCTTTCTGTACCGATCCAGGAAATTGCTGTCTTTCCTGCCGCTTCATACTCATTTGCACTTGTGAACAGCGGGTTCTCCAGTACCACGTCTGCAAATGTGTCAAACGGGCAGTTGAACGCCATAGCGCCGGACAATGTCTCGATACCTGCTTCAGAAGAGATGACCCACTCCAGGAAATCCAAAGTTGCCTGAATATCCTCTTCTGTGGAGTTCTTATTGACACACCAGAAGTTACCGGTACCTGTGCAGACACCAATGCTGTCCTTTTCTTCCGGAACGCCGGTATACAGCGGCAGGAACGCAATATTCATCCCGGACATTTCATTATCTGCCGTCCATGCCCATGTACCGTTCTGATAAAATACTGCCATACCGTCACAGAACTCAGCCAGTGCATCGTCACCGGTCTTGCCGCTTAACAGGGCCGGATCGCAGGTAGCGTCTGTAAAGTACAGATCAATCAGATTCTTGTAGTTGGCTACATATGTGCCATCCAGAGATGTGGCTGTGGTAATCCCCTTCTTGGTATATTCCCAGTAAATCGGCACATTGGCAAGGTGAGTGGTAAATCTCCAGTTGGAAGAACCGTCCAGGCCTGCAGATGTAAATGCGCCTTCCACGCCCAGCTCGTCTTTTCTTGCCTGAATATCGTCTGCCACTGCCTTGAGAGAATCAAAATCAACAATGTCTGCTGCGCTGGAAATCACTGCATTCTCCAACTGGCAGTATTCATTCAGCAAATCCACATTGTAAATAATGCCATAGCTCTCCATTGCAAAGGGTACTGCCGCCACTTCCACACCTTCCATAGAAAGTGTATTGGCTGTGGAGTGCTCTGCAATAAAGCTGCCGGACAGATCATAGCAGTACTGTCCCCAGTTATCCAGCCAGGACTGATTCTCCACCTGGAACAGCGTAGGCGCTTCTGTCTTGGCAATCTCCGATGTCAATGTCTGCTCATACGTACCGGACGCTGCGGTAACGACGGTAACAGGAACGCCCGTCTCTTCCGTATACTTGGCAGCCAGTTCCTGCCACTGCGCATCCACTTCCGGCTTGTAATTCAGATAGTAAACACTTCCGCCTCCCGCACCGTCGGCAGCGCCGCCCGCCGCATCTCCCGAACCTGCGCCTGCAGAATCTCCGGAACCGCATCCTGCCAGCAATCCTGCTGCCATCATCGCAGCGGATACTACCGCAATTACTTTGTTGCTTCTTTTCATAGTTTTTCCCTCCTGTTTTTAATTTTTATCGCTTTTCAAATACAGCCACAATAAATATGGAAACGTTGTCGGTAACGTTCGCGGTAACGTTACCGATTATTATAGTAGCATATTGTTCAATACTGTGCAATAGATTTTGGATTTTTTTGAAATCTTGTAAAAACCAACCAATTTTAATTCTACAAAATTATGCAGTTTATCCAATCCTGTAAAGCTCTCTGATTTTGTAAAATACCTCTGTCCATGCTGAAATAAGCCGCAAAACAAAAAAATGTGATGAATATTAATATCCATCACATTTTAAATCACTTAATTATAATTAACTTACTGCTTATAATTCCCGCTGCCTAAGATTATCCGGCCGCCCCTCTTTATTACCATTATTTTCTATATTCTGTTCAGTTTCCAGATATCTCTGTTATATTCTGCAATCGTTCTGTCCGAAGAGAAAAATCCTGCTTTTGCAATATTCACAAGCATCATCCGTTTCCATTTTGCCCGATCCTCATAATCGGCAAAGGCTTTGTCCTTTACCCGGATGTAATCTTCCAGATCCAGCAATGTCATAAACCAGTCTTTATTCAGCAGCTCTTTGTAGAGACGCTCCAGGTTTTCCTTATGGCCGGAAGCAAGCGCCTGTTTCCCGACGATAAAGTCCACTGCCTCTTTAATCACAACGCTCTCCTCATACAACGCCTTCGGCACATAATCCGCATTCTCATAATGCGCAATCACCGTATCCGAGTCCTCGCCGAAAATATAGATGTTGTCATCTCCCACCAGCTCATGAATTTCCACATTGGCGCCGTCGTCCGTTCCCAGGGTCACGGCTCCGTTCAGCATAAACTTCATATTGCCTGTTCCGGACGCCTCTTTGGACGCAAGAGAAATCTGCTCGGAAATATCGCAGGCCGGGATCAGCTTTTCCGCGTAGCTTACATTATAATTTTCCACCATCACGACCTTCATATATGGGCTGACATCCGGATCGTTATCAATAATGTCCTGCAGAACCAGTAAAAGATGGATGATGTCCTGTGCGATCACATAAGCCGGCGCCGCCTTGGCCCCGAAAATAAAAGTCAGCGGTGTGGTCGGTTTCTTTCCCTTTTTGATTTCCAGATATTTATGAATGATATACAGTGCGTTCATCTGCTGGCGCTTGTATTCATGGAGCCGTTTGATCTGGATGTCAAAAATGGAATCCGGATTCAGCTTGATCCCTTCCTTTTCTTCCACCCAGGCAGCCAGCGCTTCCTTCTTCTGCCGCTTCACCTGCTCCAGACGATCCAGTACTTCTTCGTCCTCCGCCCAGGACAGCAGCTTCTCCAGCTCTGTTGCATCCTTTTTATACGCTTTCCCAATCAGACTGTCGATCCATGCTGTCAATTCTCTGTTGCAGGAAAGCAGCCATCTGCGGAAGGTGATGCCATTGGTTTTATTGTTGAATTTTTCCGGATAAATGTCATAAAAAGCCTTCAATTCCGTATTCTTCAGAATATCCGTATGAATAGCGGCCACGCCGTTCACACTGAATCCATAGTGGATGTCAATATGAGCCATATGCACCTTTTTATCCTCGTCAATAATCTGTACTTTTTTATCCTTATACTTTGCAGCCACCCGCTTATCCAGTTCCAGAATCACCGGCACAAGCTGCGGAACCACTTTTTCCAGATAGGCAAGAGGCCATTTTTCCAACGCTTCCGCTAATATGGTATGATTGGTATAGGCACAGGTCTTGCTGACCACCGAGATCGCCTCGTCCATTGTAAATGCCTTATCCTCTACCAGGATACGGATCAGCTCCGGTATAATCATCGTAGGATGGGTATCATTGATCTGAATCACCGCATGTTCATACATTTTCCGCAGGTCATACTGATTCTCTTTCATTTCCTGCAGGATCAGCTGTGCAGCATTGCTGACCATAAAGTACTGCTGGTAGATACGGAGCAGATTACCTGCC
Source organism: Lachnospiraceae bacterium (assembly GCA_009774625.1). GTDB lineage: Bacteria > Bacillota > Clostridia > Lachnospirales > Lachnospiraceae > VSOB01. The sequence goes on along the minus strand of VSOB01000003.1, from coordinate 24,392 downwards.
TCATCGGAATCGTCCGGATACAGGAATAAGGTCAGATTCTTTTCAATGTCCTCTTTGTCAAAGCTGATTCCCTTTTTCACCAGTCCTTCATCCACAGACTCCAGATCAAACAGGCGCAGCTTATTGATGCCGTTTTCATAACCGGCAATGTCGATGTTATACAGGCGGGAGACAACTTTCTGATCTCCGAAATGCACTTCAAATCTGGTATCCGTTTTGATCAGCCAGGAATCCGTTTCCATCCAGTCATTTTTCTCGGCTGTCTGCAGCTTATCCCTGAATACCTGTTTGAACAGTCCGAAATGATAATTCAGGCCGATTCCCTCTCCCGGCAGCCCAAGCGAAGCAATGGAATCCAGAAAGCACGCCGCCAGACGTCCCAGGCCGCCGTTTCCAAGAGACGGCTCCGGCTCGGCCTCTTCCACCAGAGACAGCTCTTTCCCGTTTGCTTTCAGAATTTCCTCCAGATTGTCATAAATCTTCAGATTGATCAGGTTATTGGACAGCAGCTTCCCGATCAGAAATTCCGCCGAAATATAATACACTTTCTTTTCTCCGGAAATTTCCGGTGTGGTTCCCAATATATTTTTGCAAAGATGCAGCAGCGCAACATATAGTTCCTCATTCTCGGCTTCCCGTATGGTTTTCCCGAATTTTTCTCTGACAAGACCGGAAAGCGTCTCCTCCAGATTCATCTGAATCACCTCTTGCTTCATTTCACGTTCCATAGGCATATAAGCTACCTCCTTTTACTGTTCTGATCACAGATTTTATGCAATATCCATATTCCTGCTTACCCGATTGGCAGGAAAACGTTTTCTACTTTGTTTTTCATGAGTATAGCATGGGAAAACGTTTTCCGCAAGTGAAAATTCCCCGCCTGCGCCTCTGTACCGGTGAAATCCTCTGTTTTTTCATCCGATAATATCCAGATACTGCAGCCGTACAATCTCATAATCCATCTTGATGTTTCTGCCTTCTCCGCCTTCCAGGAGACGATGCAGCTCCGTGACCGCCTCGGCGGAGATACGTGCAAAATTCTGCCGTATTGTATTCATCTGTTTGCCGGCATATCCCATCAGCATGATCCCGTCAAACCCGCAGACCGGACGGAAAATGTCCATTTCGATCAATGCCTTCATGGCTCCGATTGCCATAATATCGGAGGCACACACCAGAATATCCTGATTTCTGGCATATCGGAAAGTCAGATTTCTGGCCTGCAGCTCGGAGAAGTTTCCGCTCCGCACATACAGAGAAACCCCCATCTCCTCCTTCAGACGCCGTATCCCCCGCAGCCGTTCTTCTGTCACATATTGATTTTTCTTGCCGGCAATGTAAAAAATCCTCTTTCCGTTGTTTTCCTCAATGGTTTTTCGTGCCACATCGTACTGAGCCTGACTCTGGTCGATCCACAGAGATGACGTCGTTTCATTGACGATGGGCGCATCCACCACTACGATTTTAAAGCATCCCGATGCAATCAGCTCATGCAGCACACCCGCCTCTCTGGTCAGTCCATAGATCACGATTCCCGTAATGCTCTGGGATTCAAAGTAACGGATCATCTCTTCCACAGTTTTTCCCCGAAGCATGGAAAAAAATACAGTAATCACGTCCAGATTCAGTTCCATCGCCCGATTGATGGCGCCCGACAGATACTGCATATCAATCTCGTCAATTGCCTGTGCTCTCAGATTCAGATCCAATAACAGCGCCACCCTTCCCGCCTGTTTTGAGGACAAAGCCGCCGCCACCGCATTGGGAACAAAATTCAGCTCCCGGATCGCTCTGTTTACTTTTTCTCTTGTTTCCCTGCTCACATTGGGGTAATCATTCAATACCTTTGAGACAGTGGAAATTGCCACACCTGCATGTCTGGCCACATCTTTTATCGAAACCATATCTTTTTCCTGTCACAACACAACAAAAAGCATCCTTCTCAAACTTTCTGTTATGAAAAAGAATCCCGGAGGAATTTCCTGTATCATAACAATAGAAAGAACGCTGCGCGAACTTTCTATTGTCATGCAAAAAAAGAGGATGACCCTGAGATCATCCCCTCCTGAATTGTCTGAAATTATTTGCGTACCAGATGTCTCGGTGTTCCGTTTACAAACAGGGGCTGTAATTCACCCATAATCAGCGGTCTTGCATAGGCTTCGTAGCCTTCATTCAGTCCGCAGCCATCCTCTGTGATCCACTCATCCGGAACGGCTCTTTCCACATTTGCGATTGCGTGAATATCATAAACGCTGGTACCGCACTGATACGGGTCGCTGCCGTTTCGATCCAGGGTAATCATCATTCCGGTCTTGCCGTCCTCTGCTGCAAGCACTGCGTCATGTCCTACCTGGAAGGCTTCGTTGATGTCTGTCAGGGATGCCAGATGGGTTGCCGCGCGCTGTAAGGTGGAGAACTCAATGGCTCTGGTCTTTAAACCGGTCTCTGCTGCAACTGCCTGTGCCAGGTAAGCTGCCGTACCGGACATCTGCTTGTGTCCGAATGCATCCACTGCCACATCCCCGTTGGCAAGCTCACATACATAACGTCCGTCTGCTACCTTGATACCTTCGGAAACAGCGATTACAACAGAAGATTTCCGTGCTGCCAGGTCTTTTACCTTTGCCATAAAAGCATCCACATCAAATGTTCTCTCCGGCAGATAGATCGCATCCGCACCCTCGCAGTCCACATCTTTTGCCAATGCTGCCGCTGCTGTCAGCCAGCCTGCATTCCTTCCCATGATCTCCACAATCAGTATGGTAGGCTTCTCAACGCCAAAAGAAGAATTGTCACGAATGACCTCTTTCAGGGATGTAGCGATATACTTTGCTGCAGAGCCATAACCGGGGCAGTGATCCGTAATCGGGAGATCGTTGTCAATGGTCTTGGGTACTCCCATAAAACGCTGCGGTTTGTTGTGTGCTGCGGCATAATCGGACAGCATCTTTACCGTATCCATAGAGTCGTTGCCGCCCGCATAGAACAAGCATTCGATATCATGTTTTTCCATAATCTCGAACACTTTTTCATATACTTCTTCGTTTCCTTCGATCTTGGGCATTTTGAATCTGCAGGACCCAAGGAACGCAGACGGTGTCCGCTTCAACAGCTCCACGCCGGTTTCATTGTCCAGATAGTCATCCAGATCACACAGATTGTCTGCAAGAAATCCCTGGATACCATGTACCATACCATATACTTTTTTTACGCCGATCTTCTTGGCAGCAGCATATACGCCTGCTACGGAAGAATTGATCACTGCGGTAGGTCCGCCGGACTGTCCAACTACAATATTTCCCTTCATGCTTCTTTCTCCTTTTGCCGAATCAATAATAGTTTCATCCATTGCATGCAGCCGGCCCGTAAAACCCCATTGCCGTTCCTGCATTCTTCACGATTATAACAGAAAAAAAATGGCAATACAAGGGCATGTACCCAAAATAAACTACTCTTTTGCAATACGTAAAGCAGCGCCGCCTACCGCAGAATGGATGCCGCCATACGGTGATACGTATGCCGGATGCCACGGACTGCCACGGAATACGCCTGTATATTTTCCGGCAGAGCCATACCGGCATAGCCTGCATCTCCCAGATGATGGATATCGGTGCCTGTCATCTTGCACATCAGGGCCATCTGCCGGATGGTCGCCGTATCCGCTCCCTCCTGGGATGTGCCGATGGCGGTAATCGTCAATGCCCCCAGGCTATGAGCATAGCTTACCAGCTCCTTTACATACGAAACCGTGATGCCTGGCACACTGCCCGGCGCAGGAAACAGCAGGATATCCGCCCCTGCCTCCCGGAAACGCCGCACATCCTCTTTTGTGATAATCTGTTCAGCCGCTTCCTCCAGTATCCCGGCCGCATGCATCTTACCTGCCGCCAATATGATCTTATCTCCCAGGTTTTCCCGGTACAGCCGCAAGGTCCGCTCTATGGCCTCATTGCTGACGCCCATACCCGGATTGCCGGTGAGCAGGATCAGATCCACTCCCATTTCGCAGGCCCGCTGTGCATTTTCCAATGTGGCCCGCCTTCCTTCCGACATCCGCCAGAGTGCATCGGTTTCCTCCATCTTATCATCCTCTGCCGGCTCCAGATTGATGCCCACCGGCCGGCCGGTCAGCCGCTTCACCATACGCACCGTATCATAGGGCGCTTCTTTCGGCAGACCCTGTATCTCAGGATTTTTCACATCAAACATATTCAGCAGCAGAAAATCCGCTCCCATTGCCGATACAAATTCCGCATTGGTCACATCTCCCAGCATAGGGCGTATCGTACCGATCGTCTCGCACATCAGCACCCTTCCTTCGCTTTTGGCCACAGACTCCAGAAGATCCTTTTTGGTAAAACCCTTAAAATCCGACGCATAACTGTCCAATATTCTTTTTGCCATCACACACCTGCTTTCTGCGGCTTTTCTTCCGCGTGTTCTGTTTTCTGTTCCTTCTTTGCAGCACAGCATTATAGTATCCGCACTGCATATGGTTCTATACATCGGCTGCTGCTTCTGCATGCCCCAAGTCTCATTCCAGTCCCGGATTTCATACTAAAAAAGACTGCCAAGAGACTATGCCTTCAGACAATACCCTTTATGTATGATATGACCTGCTCCAGCACAAACTCAGAAAAAACGCCCCCTCTTTCCTTCTCCTTCCACACGGCTCCGCTGCCCGGCTCCTTTGGCCGGTACAGCCCGTCAGGAGATATGGGGAAATCCGCCGCTTCCAGCATAGGCACATCAAACGCGCTGTCTCCTGCCCCTATAGTATAATACGGCATAGACGTTCCCGCGCCCGGCGCGGCGAGTCCATCCAGCTTTTTTTTCAGTCTTTCGCACGCCCTGCCTTTGTTGATCTCCCTGGGCACCACATATACCTTCTGCCCGTTTTGAAATACCTCTGTTTTATCATCCCCAAGCGCCCGCTGTACCCGCACCGCGCTTTCCTCTGGCCGCCGGCTTTTCGTAAACAAAAACAGGCCGCCCACACTGCGTACCGGAAAGCATCTGTTTTCATCGGATTCCAGGCATTCTCTGCCGCGCCGGAGTGTTTCTTCGCTCCCGCCGACCAGCTCCAGCGACTCATCCCGCCAGCTTATGGCTTCCACACCCCGCTCCAGCAGAACCCCGCCATTACAGACAAGGGCATACTCCGGTACAAACCCCAGGTCAATTCTCTCATACTGCTCTACCGTCCTTGTGGTTACCGGAACTACAAGGATCTGCTCTCTGATCTCTTCCAGCATTCTGACAGCCGCCGGTGTCATATAAGAAATCGTCCTGCCCTGATAGGTTTCCACGCCGATCCGCTCCTGCCCCAGTTCCCGCTTATAAGAATAGATCAGTGTATTGTCCAAATCCGTGAAAAAAACAACTCTGTTTTTCATAGTCCTGTAACGGCAGACGGCACATACGATACGCATGTGCCGCTCTGCCTTCCTCTCTATCCTCTGTTTACCACACACTTACGCAGCATATCCACCGGAATCATAGTAAATGCCAGCAGAACGATCACTGCCCAGCCAGTTATGCCAAAGGGCACGCAGCTGAACATATTGCCGATCCAGGCAAATACCGACAATGGAATCAGCGGTGCATTGACGATCGCCGCCTGTACCAGCACAATGATAAGCAGCACCTGCAAAAAGCCTTTGTTCTCATTCAGTCCCCGGAAGATACCGAACCGTTCATCCCTCACATTGAACCCGTTAAACAGGGCACTGACAATAAACAGTACAAAATAACCGGTCATATGCTGGGCTTCATTTTCAAACAGCCCGGCAAAAAACGGATGTTTCAGATACACAAAGCTGAGAATGGTGAGCCAGCCTCCCATTGTCAGAATCTGTATCATCATCTTCCTGCTGACTATGCTTTCGTCCCTGCGCCTGGGCTTCTCCCGCATATATTCCGTCAGTGCCGGCTCGTTTCCCAGCATGATCGCGCCCAGGCCGTCCATCACCAGATTGACAAATAAAAGATGGGTTACCTTCAGCGGCTCTTCCACACCGAAGAAAGGCGCAATGGCGCTTACCACAACCGCCGCCACATTGATTACCAACTGGAATTTACAGAACTTCAGGATGTTGTGATAGATAGTCCTGCCATACCAGATAGCGTCTTTGATGGATTTGAAATTGTCGTCCAGTATGACGATCTTACCCGCTTCTTTGGCCGCCTCCGTGCCGCTGCCCATAGCAAAGCCCACATCGGCCCGTTTCAATGCCGGAGAGTCATTGACGCCGTCGCCGGTCATGCCTACCACCAGATTCATCTCCTGGCAGAGTCTCACCATACGGGATTTATCAGTGGGCAGAGCCCTTGCAATCACCCGGATGTCTTTTATAATCTTCTTTACTTCTTCATCGCTCATGCCGTTTAACTCAGCAGACGTCAGCGCTCTGTCGGCTCCGCTCTGCACCAGCCCCGCATCCCTGGCGATGGAAACTGCAGTTTCCAGACGGTCGCCGGTAATCATCACTACCTGGATACCCGCCTCCTGCACTTCCCGGATAGCATCCCTGGCTTCCGGTCTCACATCGTCCCGGATAGCCACCAGCCCTATCAGCACGGTATCCTCATTGATCCGATCCGCTGTCAGCCCCTTCCTGGAATATCCGAAGGCCAGCACACGCATGGCTCTGGAGGCCAGTTCATTGATTCTGGTATTGAGCGCATCCAACGCCAGCTCTGTTTCGTTTCCGTCCTGATCCAGCGCTTTAACCGCCACGGCAAGCAGCCGCTCCGGCGCACCCTTGTAAAAAGTCATGCCCATGCTGTCTATTCTGGCCTGGCTGAACTTATTGGCCGAATTAAATCCCTGAGATGCATTGACTACCAGCCCTTTTCCAGAAAGTGTCTGCCAAGTCTCTTCTCCGATAAACTTCATCAGCGCCTGGTCCGTGGCATTTCCGCCGATTACTTTATGTGCGGCATCAAACATGGAAGCCGTGTTCTTACCAATGGCAATATCCACCAGCTCTTTGATTTTCCCGTGGCTGCCCAGCTCCGTCAGAGGAATAGTCTCCCCCTGGGCAGTGAAAAATTCCACCACTTCCAATGAGCCTTTGGTAATCGTACCGGTCTTATCGCTGAACAGTATATTTAAAGATCCTGCTGTTTCAATGCCTTCCGCCTTGCGCACCAGCACATTGTGATCCAGCATCTTACTGGTATTCTGCATCAGCACCAGAGAAATCATCAGAGGCAGTCCTTCCGGCACCGCACAGACGATGATGACAATGGCCAGTGAAACCGCTTCTACCACATCTTTCAGTATCTGGCTCCATCCCAGCGCCATATAACCCGAAACGCCTCCCGCATGCAGCACGAAAAAGACAAGATAAAGAACTGCAATGACTGCCGCACCGATATAACCAAAAGTGGAAATCTGCCCTGCCAGTTTGGCCAGCTTTACCTTCAGCGGGGAATCCGGCTCATCTTCCTGCATTTCCTCGGCCATCTTCCCCATCATGGTTCCGGTCCCCACCTTACGGACATCCAGCACGCCTTCGCCGTCAAAAACCACAGCCCCACGGAACAGGGAATGCCGGTCCACAAACGTTTCCCCGGTAATCTGCTCCGGAAGCTCTGCCCCGTCCTTTGCGGCAAATTTCTTGCATTCTTCGGCTTCCCCGTTCAGTGCCGAATTATCCACACGCAGATCGCCGTCCACCAGAATGCCGTCCGCGGGTATCTTATCCCCCGACTGCAGCAAAACCCTCTCGCCCACGACCACATCGTCCACTTCTATGACGGTGACCTGTCCGTTCCGGTATGCCTTGCAGGTGTCCTTCTTTGTACTGTCTTTCAACTGCCGGTATTTGGTATCGCTGGCCACACTTGTCTTGGCCGAAACAAAAGCCACAATCAGCACTGCCACAATCGTTCCCACAGGCTCATAGATCTCCGCATAGCCCACAAAAAACATAGCGATCATAATGGCCGCAATCACCAGCAGAATCCTGATCATCGGGTCTGTGAATGTCTCCTTGAACGCCTCCAGAAAAGTAGTCGGCTCAGATTCAGGTATGGCATTGGAGCCATATTTCTCTCTGGAAGCCAGCACTTCCTGATCATTCAGTCCAGTCCATTTCATATGCAATCCTCCAAATTGTCCGTATGGCGAAGGGTAACCCTCCGCCATACTCTCTATCAGATATATCTTCTGGTCAGTTCTCCCAGTCCGGGATCATTGGTGCCCTGACCGATGGCATTGAATTTCCATTCTCCGCCGTGCCGGTAAATCTCACCGAAAATCATGGCTGTCATACCGGAATAATTTTCACTCAGATTGTATTTGCACATTTCCGTATTGTTGGCCGCATTGACAAGACGGATAAACGCATTTTCAATCAGGCCGAAATGCTGTCCTCTCTGAGGTGCCTGATAGATCGTTACCACAATAACGATCCGGTCATACTGCTGGGGAACATTGGCAAGATCCACCACGATCTGTTCATCATCCCCGTCACCGGCGCCGGTCAGGTTGTCTCCCATATGCTGTATCGTACCGGTCATATGCCGCAGATTCCCGTAATAGACCACATCCCGGTTGTCCACCAGCCTTCCGTTTACCAACAACAGCGCCGAGGCATCACAGTCAATAGGCTGAGGTTTCGGTGCAAAAAATCCTTTTTTCTGTTTCACTTCATCCCAGCCCAGGCCTACTACCACTCTGGAAAGCCCCGCATTGTCTTTGGTCAGGCTGACTTTTTGTCCCTTTTGTAAACTGATTGACATCTCCCAATCTCCTCCTTTATTCCACCTCTACCCCATAATTGGCACACAAAGCTGCCAGGCCGCCCTGAAATCCATTGCCCACTGCATTGAATTTCCATTCGGCTCCGTTTTTATAAAGTTCTCCGAACACAACCGCTGTCTCAATGGAAAAATCCTCTCCCAGATCATAACGCAGCAGTTCTTCTCCATTCGCCTCATTGTAGATACGGATAAAAGCGTTGTTCACCTGGCCGAAATTCTGCCTTCTGGCCTCCGCTTCGTAGATAGTCGCCGTAAATGCAATTTTGGTAATCGAATCGGGCACCTTTGCCAGATCCACCTTGATCTGTTCATCATCCCCGTCTCCGGCCCCGGTCAGATTGTCCCCAAGATGTTTCACACTTTCTGACGGATGTGTCAGATTTCCATAAAATACAAAGTCCTCCTGTCTGGAAACTCTGCCCCCTTCCGTTAAAAGAAAGGCCGCTGCATCCAAATCAAAATCACCGCCCGTATCATACTGATTCACATCCCAGCCCAGACCGATCACCACATTTTTCAGCCCCGGATTTCCCTTGGTCAGACTGATCTTCTGTCCTTTTGTCAAACAAACCGGCATTTTATTTTCCCCCTTTATGCCACTTCTATTCCATAATGTGCGCACAACGCTGCCAGGCCGCCCTGGAAGCCGCTGCCAATGGCATTGAATTTCCATGCACCGTTATTTCTGTACAGCTCGCCTACCACAACCGCTGTCTCAATGGAAAAGTCCTCTCCCAGATCATAGCGGATCAGCTCCTGTCCCGTTGTCTCGTCTACGATCCTGATAAAAGCATTGGAAACCTGACCGAAATTCTGCCTTCTGGTTTCTGCCTCATAGATGGTCACCGTAAACGCCACTTTTGCCACATTGGCAGGGATTTTGGACAGATCCACTGCGATCTGCTCATCATCGCCTTCCCCTTCACCGGTCAGATTATCTCCCATATGCTTCACCGATTTGCTGCCATGCTCCAGATTCCCATAGAACACAAATTCTCTCTCTGTAGGACATTTTCCGTTTTCACCCAGCATAAACGCGGCGGCATCCAGATCGAAATCCGCTCCGGAATCGTACTGGTTCACATCCCAGCCCAGACCGACCATAATCTTTTTCAGTCCCGGATTCCCTTTGGTCAAATCCACTTTCTGTCCCTTTGTCAAATTAATCGGCATACTTTTACCCTCCTTGCCTTATGATTGCCCTGCTTCGGGCATATGGTACCTCTGATTAAATTCTGTCTTGATGGCCTCCAGCCTTTTCTGGTCATCAATGCGTTTTTTTCTGGCATTTTCCTGGATCTGTTTGGTTTCGTCAATACCATTGCAGATGGTCCGCCAGGTATTTTCCAGCGTTTCGATCTGAATGGAGCTGCCGGAAGCCATCCGCGCCGTCATCTTCGACTGTTCCACGGTATTGCGTGCATTTTTCACCAGCATCTCATTGGTCTTTTCATCCAGCGCTTCCATCGCCTGGGCCTGGATACGCTGCCGCTTCAGCATAATAGCCTGGGCCAGCGCCTGTTTAAACACCGGCAGCGTAATGATAAAGGCAGAGTTGATCTTCCGCACCAGATTCATATTGCTGAACTCCATCGTCTTAATCATCGGAATGGACTGCATCGCCACATTTTCCGCCGTGCGCAGATCCTGGGTCCGCTGCTCCAGCATCATCAGTGCCTGCTCCAGACTCTGTATTTCAAACTGAATGGAATTATCTCCGGTTTCTTCCATATCCTTCTGTCTCTGGGCAATATATGCTTCTATTTCCCGGCAGCCCTGTTCTCCGGCCAGAATATATTTTACAAGCTGATGATAATATCCCACATTGGCCTCAAACATCTGATCCAGTTTCCGGTTGGACTGTTTGATTTCCGACTCATACTGCTTAAGCTGTACATAGATCTTATCCACTTCCTGCCCCATACTGTGATATTTGGCCAGTATTTTATCAAGCTGTTTTCTCAGATTTCCAAACAATTTATCAAACAGGCCCGGATTGTCCCTGATCTCTTCAATGTCAAACCGGTTCATAATCTTGGCCAGCGTATTCAGCATCGCACTGGAATCGTCAAGCTGAGACATATTCATGCCGTTCAGTACCACATCCGACGCTTTGGAGATCTCCTCGGCTGCTTTTGCACCAAAGGAAACGATGGTTTCCAGATTGTCAATCTCAATCGTACTGACGATGTCATCCACTTCCCGGGAGCCTACCAGCTGCGCGTTCATGGACTGCCTGTCCGAAACGATGTCATAGCTTTCCACTACTTCCACTTCATATTTTTCTTCCGGTACTGAAGCGGCCGCCCCTCCGGTAAGCTGCTTTGTTCTGCTGAAATCTAATCCCATCTTCTGTCTCCTCTCTTAAACACTTTATCACGCCATGAGCGGCGGGCATTGATCGAAGCATTGTCAAAACCGGGTATCCCCATATCATACATATAGTTCCCGATCCGATACTCCTCCATTACCTTTCTGCTGTAATAGTTCTCCACACACTGATAGCCGGTGGGTATGAAAAACACGATATCAAAGCCGATCAGATTTAAAAATGCGGCCAGAATACTGTCCTCCAGAGGAATCAATGTATCCGATGTATGAATATACACCAGCTTGGGATTCCGTTTGGTAAAATCAAACCGCTGCAGAATCCTCACCATATTTTTACTCAGATTCAGCACCGTTGCCAGAATCGTATACTCGGTGCCGTTTTCATACGTTCCCCGGATCGTCCGCTGATCCAGCAGCAGTTGCAGCTTATCCAGAATATGCTCCTGCATCTCTTCCCGCAAGACCCCGTAGGCATACGCCGGATGCTCTCTGATTTTATCCCGCAGCAGCTTGCCCTTCTTTAAAAAATGAATGACATATGGCCTGATCGGATTTGGCTCTTCCGGCCGCAGACACGGCCCGCCCTGTACCAGTATGGCTTCCGGCGACAGCAGCTTATCCACCTCTCCCCAGTATTCTTTTAACGGCCCTTCCTTTACGCCGGATACCTTTGCAAAAATCACCGGCATGGTCACAGTGGAATCCGTGACATCAAAACCGGGCCTGTATTTTAATTCTGCATTCCACAGAATGGAAATCTCCTCATAAATAGACTGGAGTGTCAGCGACACCGCCTTCTGATACTGCTCATCCCGATACATACCAGTATCCTGATACAGCAGGGTATCCAGCTCCCGCTCTGCATGGTAGGCCGCCGTAGGCATATGCACTCCCGCATTCTGACGGGGAAACCTGCGGACATCCATAGAAGTCTCATACGAAAGCTCATAGAGCCACTTTGACTGCAGGCAGCATTTTCTGTTCAGATCAGGCGCCAGTATCAGTACATCCACCGGAAGCCTTCTGAGAAAGCGGAGAAACATGGCTTCATTGTCATTTCTGCAGCCGCCCAGATAGATAAAGCAGGCGATCCGGGACGGTTCCCAGCCGCCAAAAAGCTGCTCCTGATACCGTTTCAGCCAGCACAGCAGACAGACTGCCCTGCCTGTCAGCCTGTTCAGGTTTTCTCCTGTCCCCTCTTCCTGTATGGTGTCCATAAATGCACTCCGCAGCAGCTTTTGCAGCTCCATATTACCGGCAAACACAATATTGCCGGAAAGCTCCAATACCAGCCTGTCGATACTGTCGCAGGGCTTTCTTCTGACCATAGAAATTTCCTCATTGGCAGGCGGCGTGATCTCTTCTTCGACCAGGACGATTTTGCGCCCGCTTCCCGAAAGCTCCGTCCAGAAACGATACAAGTCGCTTTGATAGGTCAGCTTATCTTCCACACCTGTCATGCGCATAAAACAATTATAATAAAATCCGGCATCCCCTCCGCGCAGCGATACCGGTTTTAAGAAGTCCGAAAGGCCCTTTCCTTCTATCCATGTATTGGTACGAACCTGCAGAGTGGGCGGGGTGCCGCAGATCTGCTCCCGCTTTCCTGCCTCTTCGATTTCTTTTCTCAGCCATTTGATGCCAAACCCTTCCGGAAATGCCTCCATTCCCGGCAATTCCAGCCGATTGGAACAAGTCATGGAAACATCCGCCTTCCGGTAAGCCTCCTCTCCCTGACACAGAAGCATGGCCACATCACAGCCGCTGCCGGACAGGATATGGAGCATTTTCACTTCATAATAACTGCCGGCACCTTCATACAGAATCTTGGGCACCTGTGTATCTCCCAGCCGGTTTACCACCCGTTCAAACCGGTAATAGAGCCAGCACATAAACTTGATATATGCATTCTTCAGCATATTCTCATTTTTTCCCTCGTTACGCATCCCTTCCAGCGTATCACACAGGGCTTCCGCCACCAGTCTCCTGCTGCCTTCCTTTACCCTGGGCAGCCATTTTGACAGGCCCAAGGCAATCCATTCTCTGTCCAGCCTGAACGCCAGTCCCATCACTTCTTCATAATAGTCCAGATTCCGTTCATCCGGATTGGGAATCCTGCCTTCTATGACCACGCCTGACCTGGCCGCCTCCTGATAATACCGTAGCAGAAACTTCCGGATGCTGTCATTGTAACCGCAAATCCTGTAAAAATATACGATCCCGTCTGTCCGCTCCGTGCTTTTTAAAAAGAAATCATTTAAATCATCCAGTTTCCGATGCGTAAACATAAAGTCTGCCCTCAATAACGGTTCATTTTGCCCTTATGCATAATATATCCCAATCCAGCTCCCATAAGTCCACCCAGAATATGAGTCAGATTCGAAATATTGCTTTTTACAAACAGTCCCTCGTATACCTGTCCGCCTATGTACAGCAGGGCCACCAGAATAAAGGTCAGCGGTATCTCCCTCTCCCGCACGCAGGTAAACGAGGACAACATAATAAACGCAAACACCACGCCGCTTGCTCCCAGCAGCGCACTGTGGGGAAAAAACACCATATGAACAACGCCCGTCCCCAGCGCCGTCGCCAATATCACAAAAAGAATATTGGAAGAACCGTACTTTTCCTCCAGCAAAGGGCCCACCACCAGAATCAGCATACTGTTTCCCAGAAAATGATCCATCCCCGCATGTCCCGCCACATGCCCGAACAGGCGCAGATAAGTGAGCGGACTCAGCAGAGAAGAACGATATACGCTGAAAAACCGTGTATTTGAAGCCCCTCCGGTGATATAATTCAGAATCAGTGCAAACAGACACAGTCCGGTAAATCCCAGCACCACTGGGGAATTAAATGCAATTTTCAGTTTTCTTTTATTTTCTGTCATACCATACCCTCCCATATATCCCATTCCAGCCTTATTTTTATTTACTGAAAGCCTCTGACAAAGGTATTGATAAATTCATAGCCTACGGCAAGATTGATGTTCTGCCCCTCATCATACCCGGAGGTGGTTACGCCGATTACTTCACCGTACATATTCAGAACGGCTCCGCCGGAGCTGCCGTTGGAAATCGGCGCTGTGAACTGTATCATATCCACATCCCTCACATTCCGGAATCCTGAAATGATGCCGTCGGAAACCGAATTGAACAGCCCCAGCGGACTGCCGATGGCCACCACTTTCTGCCCCCTTACCAGAGGTCTGCCTCCCTGATAGACCGGCAAAGGCTCCAGACTGCGTTTGATGCGGATCACCGCCAGATCCAGAAACTGATTGTACTTGATAATCTCATCTGTCTGATAGACCGTCTGGTCATTTTCGATTCTGACCGAATAAAAGCGCCCGTGTCTTGCCACATGGTCATTGGTCAGTATGTAACCGTCCCGGCCGATCATAATGCCCGAACCGCTGCCCACCACTGCTCCGTTGTTCCCATGCAGAGCGATCATTACAACAGAAGCCGCCTTCTGCGCCAGTTCCTCAAAGGTCAGCTCTCTGCCGGAGACTCTGCCCGGCCCTGACAATGCAGGTATGCTGCCTGCTCCCGCCGCTGCAGACCGGCCCGGTGCGCTTTCCCGGCGCCTGGGCGGGTTCGGACGTCTCAGATCCACTGCCTGTGGGTGCGCTGACAGAGCCGGAACCGGCTGCGGTCTGCTCTCTTTTTCATACTTTTCCCTGTCATAGGCTTCCAGCGCCGCCGCTCTCATCTCTCCCAATATAAACTTGCCGGACAGATGCAGCCCTTCCAGCCTCCCGTCGATGTCTGTTTCATTTTGCAGAAGCAGCACATCGATCCCCAGCAAAGTCAAATAATAACAGAACAGATACTCCTGCTCCTTCACGATGCCCTGGGCTATAAATTTCATGGACTGCCTGGGGTTCCAGTTTTTCAGATAGGATAACGCCAGGGTATCCATCCAGTATAACAGTTTGATGATAAAATTTTTTTCTATGGACTGGCTTACGTTGCCATTGTTCCTATGGTAAGCCTCCAGCGTTTTCAGGCAGGCTGTGCCAAGCAGCTCTCCCATACCTGATGCCTCAGGCAGCGCTCCGGTAAAAAGCCGCCTTCTCCCTGCTCTCTCCCATGCTTCATAACAGGCCGCATAGGCCTGCACTTCATCCGGAGGGATGCTTCTGGGAAACGGGCCTGTCCTGTGATAGATTCCTCCGCCAAGCGCCATCTGCTTTGTCAGCTCTTTGTCCATTTTGGCTATGTCACTGACAAAAGAAGCATTGGCGCCCACCGCCCTGAGAAAATATACATCCTTGCAGCTTCCGTTCATACCGCCCTTTATATGGGCAAAGCCCGCAACGGAAGTCACTTCCATCACATTATATCTTTTTTCAAGATAAGAATGCTCCATTTCACTCCACCTCTGTATCCTGCCAACACAAACCTGCTGCTTTGCATATACTGCGGCAGCCTTAGTTTCATATTACCATAAAAAGACAAGATATGCTATTCATTTTTAGGTTGTGATGCTATAATGAATCTCATGATATGAAAGGAAAATGTTATGAAAGACGCATTGCCATATTATAATGTAGGACCGCTGCTATACTGTCCCGCCAACAACAACACCATCGTGCATTCCCTGACCGCAGACAGATTCGGGACTCATTTTTCTCTGGCCCTCTGTCTGGAGGACACCATCGGAGAGACTTGCGTGGCCGAGGCTGAGGAAATGCTGCTGCAAAACCTGCGCAGACTTCAGTCTGCTCATGCCGAGTCAGACTTCTATCTGCCTGATATCTACATCCGCGTCCGCAGCGCCGGCCAGATCCGCAGCCTGACCGGACGGATGGAGTCTGCCCGAACACTGGTCAAAGGTTTTATCCTTCCCAAATTTTCTCCTGACAATGCAGACGACTATCTGGAAACCATCCTGCAGGTGAACAGCAAAAATCACTGCCATTACTATATTATGCCCATTATGGAAAGCCCTGCCCTGATCCACCCCTCCCGCCGGGCAGATATCCTGTCCGTGCTGAAACATAAGCTGGATGCGGTTTCTTCCCTCGTCCTGAACATCCGCGTGGGCGGCAACGATCTTTGCAATGTGTTTGGCTTCCGCCGCCGCTGCGGGGAATCCATCCACCAGATTCATACCATTGCCAATGTCTTTGCCGATGTCATCGCCATATTCGGGACAGACTATATCATCTCCGGCCCCGTATGGGAATATTACGGCGGCAAAGGATGGGACACCGGCCTGCGGCGGGAACTGCAGGAAGATCGACTGTGTGGGTTTATCGGCAAAACCGTGATCCATCCCAGACAGATTCCGCTGGTCAACGAGGCCTTCAGGGTCAGCAAGACAGACTGGGAAGATGCCCGCGCCATCCTTAACTGGGACCAGAGCAGCCCCTTTTTTGTAGCAGGCAGCGCCGCCGGAGAACGGATGAACGAATGCAAAACCCATGCCAACTGGGCCGTCAGGACCCTGCTACTGGCTCAGGCTTACGGCATCGAATAACGGAACCTTTTTCTTACATATCGGCTATCTTTCTGATGATACCGCAGGCCTTGTAATGCCGCAGAGGATAGCTGACGATATCCACACCCCGCTCCTGCGCCAGCCTGCGGATATGGGCAAGCTCCTGTTCCTGGCCTGCCCCGATCAGGATTTTCCACGGGATACGGCGCAGCAGGACTCTGGTCGTCTCCCCGATACCGGGTTTTATCAAATGCAAATCCGAAACGCCAAACCGGGCCGCAATCTCTTTTACCTCATCCATTCCCCGATCTTTCCACATCCTGTTTTCCGTCTCCGGTATGTTCCCGCTTTCTTCCCTCTTTTGAGGGAACTTATTTTCAATGGCATGGATAAACTCATAGGACAGATCGGCCTCTGCCAGCTCACCGTAATACACTGCCCCGTGAAAATCCCGGGGACCGATCACATCCGCCCGCAGAAAAGTCCGGCTGATCAGCCCGGATACCGTACTGTTTAAGCAGGAACTGGGAATCAGAATATCCTCATGGGTCCCGCACAGCTCTGTGATACCTGCCGGGTCCGCTGCCACAGCCAGCTCCGGCGACACTCCCGGATACGCTCTCACACACCGCCGCAGCTCCCCTGAAATGGCGCCCTTTCCGATCCAGCCATCCACAAACAACAGCGTCCCTGCCGGGTGCCTGTCCAGGATATACCGCATGGCGTTGTCATCCATTCCCCTGCCCCGGATAATAGAAACCGCATAATGGGGGATCTGCATGGAAAAGCGCTGCTCCAGACGCCGTTTCAGCAAAATCCCGATGGGAATCCCGGCACGGGCCAGAGAAACCAGCGTCACCTCCCTGCCCCGTCTGGCAGCCACCACATCCGCCAAAGCTGCCACTGCCTCCGCCGTTGCCCCTGCATATGCGGCAAGCGCTTCCCTGTAAGCCTCCATGTACGCCAGACTCGGCACATATTCTACAGGCAGCATCTCGCTGTAATGTCTGCCGGACTGGATCAGCCTCTCCCGCTCCTCTGTGGGCCGGGGCTGTACCATTCCTGTAATATCTTTTAAAAGGATCTTCACATCCTCTTCCCGGTATGAACTTTTCATCGCTGCCACCTCACCAGTGTAACCTGCCTGCTGCCGCTTATCGAAAGGGCATACAGCAAATCTTGTTTGCCTTCCTGCGTCATCTCAGGCGCATCACATACCACCACCGCTTCTTCACAGGGTTTCAGATCATACACAAAAGTAGGGCGGCCCTTTTCATACATACTGCAAAGTTCATATCTGACGTGCAGCGGATATTCCGGCTCACGGCTCACGACAATGGGGCTTCTGGTGGTGGCATGGAACCGGACCCGGCATCCCTGCCGTTCGATCTCCCGTGCCAGCAAAAGTCCGGGAAACATAAACTCTTCCGTTCCCAGCACCAGATAACGCCTGAACGGTTCCGGGTTAAGCCCGGACAAAACCTGACGGCACAGTTCTTTACAGGCTCTTCCGTACTCATCCGCCGCCTGCAGCCGTCTGGCATCCAGATAACCGGAGGGATACAGCATGCGAACCGGCAGCGATTCGTCCCATACCCCTCCTTTTTCAAAGAGGCCGTCTCCCCGGTACCGCTCAGCCATCGCTTCATAGCCTCCATGCTCTGTTTTTACCAGATAGTGGAGCCGGATTCCTCTTTTTTTATATTCCCTCTCAGCCTCCCTGTCCATTCCGTTCAGCAGAGAGGCCACAGAGAATGCAGGACGTTCTCCGTAAACCCGCTCTATACTCTCTATGGCAGACAGAATCGTATTACCGGTAGTAACTTCATCCTCTGCAAAAATCACCCGGTCGATCTGCCCCATCACAGTGTCAAGATCTTCCTTCACCAGCTTCTGCTGCGTGGCATGGCTGTGGCGCTCGGAAAAATGCAGATATGTGACACCCGGTATCTCTTCTCTGGTCGTCTGAATCAGTCGGCAACGGAGGCAGAGGGCCAGGCAGACCCCGATGGCAGTGGCCGTTTCCGCAAAACCGATCACCAAAATCCGCTCTCCCTGATACGCTTCCTTTAGCTGTTCTGCCAGTGCACGGAACATGGCGAGCGCCTCCCCCGGAGAAACCGGAATATGCTTACCCTGTTTTCTGTTGATGACCAGATACTTTCTTTTCAAATTGTTTTCTCTTTTTGCAATGCGCACCAGATCGCTTTCCCGGTACGCACTGCCGTCCCCTCTATGCTCCATCTTATCCATCCCTGTCAGATTTCCGCCATCATAGCTTCATAAGGCCGCAGTACGATCCAGCCATCCCACTTATGCGCTTCCGGATAGTTGGATAATATCACCTCCTTGATCTCATACGGCAGTGATATCGTCCGTTCCGTCCCATGGAAATTCCCCAGTACCAACAGACGTTTTTCTCCCAGACTGCGCAGATACAAAAAGATATCCTCATCCTCTTCCATATAAGGCGTATAGTCCCCTTCTGCCAGAACCTCGCCCCATTCCGGACTCTTTCTCAGCGCAATCAGCTTTTTATAATAATGGAATACGGAATTTTTATTCCCCAGCTCAAGTTTCGCATTGATCTGTCTGTAATTGGGATTGACTCCAATCCACGGCGTTCCCGTGGTAAAGCCGGCATGCTCTGAATTATCCCACTGCATAGGCGTCCTGGCATTGTCCCGTCCTGTACTGTTGATGGCTTCCATGATCTCGTCATGGCTCCAGCCTTTTTCTTTCAGCTCTGCATACATATTTCTGGCTTCAATATCCCGTACCTGAGAAAGCTCTTCCAGATGGATGTTGGTCATCCCCAGCTCTTCCCCTTCATAAATATAAGGCGTCCCCTGCATGCCGTGCAGAAATGTGGCAAGGGCTTTGGCTGATTCCACCCTGTACTTTCCGTCGTCACCGAAGGCGGAAACCGCTCTGGGCAGATCATGGTTGTCCCAGAACAGACTATTCCATCCGCAGCCGTGCAGTGCCCTCTGCCAGCCGGAAAAAATCTTTTTCAATTTGACAAAATCCTTTTTCTCCTGTTTCCATTTACCGTACTCCTCGGAATGACTGGCACAGATATGCTCAAACTGAAAGATCATCGAAAGCTCCGACCCGTCCGGATTGCTGTACAGCTTTGCATGTTCCGTATTGGCGCCCCAGGTTTCTCCCACTGTTACCACATCATAGTTCTGAAATGCTTCTCTGCTCATTTCCCTGATGTAATCATGGAGCCTCGGCCCGTTTTCCCGGATCATTTCATCCGGTACCTTGCCGATGTTATCGATCACATCCAGTCGGAAACCGCCCAGTCCCTTTTCCAGCCACCAGTTCATCATCCTATAAATGTCCTGACGCATCTGCGGATTTTCCCAGTTCAGATCAGGCTGTCTTTTGGAAAAGAGGTGAAAATAATAGGCCCCGGCTTCCTCATCCCATTCCCAGGCCGAACCGCCGAAAGATGCTTTTGTCTCATTGGGAAGCTGCCCCGGTTCTCCTTCCCGCCATATATAATAGTCTCTGTATTTACTGCTTCTGTCCTTTTTCGCCTCCAGAAACCAGGGATGTTCGTCGGAAGAATGGTTGACCACCATATCCATCACGATCTTAATGTCCCGTTTGCCCGCCTCTGCTATCAGCATTTCCATATCCGCCAGTGTGCCGAACTCCTCATGAATGTCATAATAATCGCTGATGTCATATCCATTGTCATCCTGGGGAGACTTGTACACCGGGGACAGCCAGATCACATCGATGCCAAGCTCCCTGAGATAATCCAGTCTGCTGATGATACCCGGAATATCTCCGATACCGTCCCCGTTGGAGTCCTGAAAGCTCCTGGGATAGATTTGATACACAACCGAATGTTTCCACCATTTTGTCTGTTCCATGCATTTCTTCCTTTCTTTTCGGTTCATTGATTTGATAATAAAATATTCTCCCCGTTTTGCTCTCCTTAGCTCCCCTTTGCCCCATTTGTCAGACAAAGCAGCATTTAATCAGTCCAAACCCCGCAGCAGAGTTGCGGGGTATCAGACCTCCGCGGCATTCGTCAAATAGATGCTTCGCATCCGCCTGACTCATTGCCCGCGGGAATAAATGCTGCCCTGTCTGGCTTATCTTGCGCTCTTGTCGTAAGGAACACCGCTTGCGCGGGGTGCCTGCGAATTTCTGGAAGTAAAGATGAGTACGATCAATGTTGCTATATAAGGTATCATCTTGTATAAATAGCTGGGAATCCCCAAATTGCTCAGAAACGGAATCCCGGAATATGCCGCCGCAATGGCTTTGGTCAGTCCGAAAAACAAAGAAGCCCACATGATTCTCACCGGCTTCCACTGACCGAATATCAATACCGCCAGCGCCAGGAACCCATAACCGGAAACCGTTGCGTTAAAATTGGTGGAGGTAGGAACTACAAATACCAGACCGCCCAGGCCGCCCAGCGCTCCCGAAATCATCACGCCCGCATACTGCATCCGATATACATTCACACCGGCCGCATCCGCCGCATGGGGATGTTCACCGCAGGCCCTCAGCCGCAGACCAAATCTCGTCCGGTACAATACGATCACAGACAAGATCAGAATCCCGATTCCAAGATATGTGGTAATATACGTATTTTTGAAAAACAGATCTCCGATCACCGGAATGCTGCCCAGCACTGGTACAGATTCGATCCGGAAGGTATTGGAAAACTGAATCTGCTGTACCCCCTGAATGATTCTGGCCACAAAAATGGCAAAGGCAGGGGCAAACATATTCAGCGCCGTACCGCTGATCGTCTGGTCAGCCTTCATATTGATCGCCGCATAGGCATGAAACAGAGAAAATACGACCCCGGTTGCCATAGCGATCACAATGGCGATCAAAAGCTGGAGCTGTCCGCTCATACTCTTTCCGGTCAGATTCAGAAAAAGAATGCTGGTAAATGCCCCCATCGTCATGATTCCTTCCAGCGCGATGTTCACAACACCGCTCCGCTCGGAATACATGCCGCCCAGCGCTACGATCAAAAGAGGAATGGAAAAAAACATTGTCTGCTGAAAAATAAAATAAATCACACTCATGCCCTGTTTCCTCCTTTCTGGGATACCTCCTCAGCCCCCGGCCCGCTCTCCTGCTTTTTTACGGCCTGACGGCTTTTGCCAAACTTCTGCATCAGCATCTTCACCATCAGCGCAAATGCACTGAAATAAATAATAATCGCCACAATAATATCAATAATCTCTGTAGAGAACTCAAACAACTGCAGATAAAAACCGCCCGCTGTCAGATAAGCAATGAAAATGCCGGAAAACAGGATACCAATAGGATGGCACAGGCCCAGCAGCGCCACGGAAATACCGGTAAAGCCTTCGTCTGCAATCGTATCCACGATCTCTATATGCTTGCCTGTTCCTGCCAGATAGAGACAAGCCCCTGCCAGCCCTGCGATCGCTCCTGCGATTACCATAGAAAGAATAATGCTCTTCTTTTCATTGATGCCCGCATACCGGCTTGCATCCCGGTTATACCCCACTGCCTTCAGCTCATATCCGAATGTAGTCTTGTCCAGTACCAGATAAATCACGATCACTGCCAATACCGCTATGATAAAGCCACCGTTGATGCTGGATTCCGGAAAGAGTTTATCCAGCCCCATCTTGGGTATATTGGCGGTGCTCAGTACCGGTTTGCTCTCATTGCGGATGTTGTTAAAGATAGGTTTATAACTTTTCACGAACCAGTTTACCGCATACATACCGATATAGTTCATCATAATCGCGGAAATCACTTCATTGACATTGAAAAATGCCTTCAAAAGGCCCGGAACCGCACCCCAGACGGCTCCCAGGCATACTCCTGCCAGCAATGCCACCACCCAGTGTATGCTTCCCAGATTTTCGCACATAACGCCCACATACACAGCGCCGAACCCGCCTACGATAAACTGCCCGCTGGCGCCGATGTTAAAAAGGCCGGTTTTAAAGGCAAAGCCCACGGAAAGCCCGGTCAGTATAATCGTAGTGGAATAATAAAATACCTGCCCCACCCCTTTTGCACCATGCGTAAACGCACCTGTCAGAATGGTGGCAAACCCCGGAAATGCCTGTCCCGGATTACAGATCATCAAAATCACCAGACCCATTAACAGGCCGATGACAATGGCAAAAACAGAGGACAATACACCTGTATAGTCAAATTTCTTTTTACGCATTCTGCTTTGCCTCCTTTCTCCTGGAACCGGCCATATAAAGTCCCAGTTCCTGTACCGTGGTTTCTTTCGGGTCCAGCTCCGCCACAATAGCGCCTTCATAGATCACAAGAATCCGGTCGCTCAGATTCATTACCTCATCCAGCTCCAGTGATACCAGTAAAATGGCGCTTCCCGAATCCCGCTGTGCCACTAACTGTTTGTGAATATACTCAATGGCGCCCACATCCAGCCCTCTGGTGGGCTGTACTGCCAGAAGAATATCCGGGTCTTTCATAATCTCTCTGGCCACAATCGCTTTCTGCTGATTGCCTCCCGACATGCTCCGGGTTATGGTTTCCCTGCCCTGTCCGCTTCGGATATCGTATTTTTCAATCAACATATCCGCATAGGCGTTCATCTTATCTTTTTTCAGAAAACCCGCCTTGCTGAAAGAAGGTTCAAAATACTGCTGCAGCACCAGATTATAAGCCAGATTATAATCCAGTACCAGTCCATGTTTATGCCGGTCTTCCGGTATATGAGATACGCCGTGTGTATTTTTATACCGGATGGACTTATGCGTCATATCTTCTCCGTTGACCAGAATGCTGCCCTGGCTCATACCGCTCAGTCCTGTGATCGCCTGCACCAGTTCTGTCTGACCATTGCCGTCGATACCGGCTATGCAGACAATCTCTCCTTTGTGTACCTGAAAGCTGACATGATCCACCACGTTCTGTTCATGTCCTTCCCGCACGGATTTCACGCAGATATCCTTTACTTCCAATACCACTTTGCCCGGTTTTGCCTCTGCTTTCTCCACGGTCAGATTGACCTTGCGGCCCACCATCATTTCCGACATGGTTTCCTTATCCGTATCCGCCACCTGGATGGTTCCGATGTATTTCCCCCTGCGCAGTACGGTACATTGATCCGCCACCGCTTTGATCTCATTCAGCTTATGAGTGATGAACAGAATGGATTTGCCCTCTGCCACCAGATCTTTCATAATCCGCATCAGCTCATCGATTTCCTGAGGTGTCAGAACCGCCGTGGGTTCGTCAAAAATCAGGATATCATTGTCCCGGTACAGCATCTTCAAAATCTCCACTCTCTGCTGCATCCCTACTGTAATATCGGAAATCAAGGCATCCGGGTCCACCAGCAGATTGTATTTTTCACTTAATGCCATCACCTTGGCCCTGGCATCCGCCATCTGGATCATACCGCCCTTTACTGTCTCCATCCCCAGTACGATATTCTGCAGCACGGTAAAATTGTGTACCAGCTTAAAATGCTGGTGCACCATACCAATACCCAGCGCATTGGCATCCAGAGGGCCTTTGATCACCGCCTCTTTTCCCTTTACCCTGATCGTACCCTTTTCCGGCTGATACAGCCCGAACAGCACACTCATCAGCGTGGATTTACCGGCCCCGTTCTCCCCCAAAAGTGCATGGATTTCTCCCTGCTTTACCCGCAGTGTGATATCGTCGTTTGCAATGATTCCGGGAAATTCTTTTGTAATGTTCAGCATTTCTATTACATAGTCCATTCTTTACCCCCTTGCGTCATAGTGCCATGCCCGCCCTGTATAATACTGTGATACAATAGAAAGCATGCTTTGCAAACTTTCTGTTGTCCTGAAAAAAAAGAAAAC
>VSOB01000029.1 GCA_009774625.1 Lachnospiraceae bacterium | reverse complement strand
TCAGCCCCATCCTGTGGGAGATGGCCTGACCGCTCAGAAACTGCTGGAAAGCGTCAGATGGAGGACAGCGCCCTTGCCCTGGTGGATGTGATGCTGCCGGGAAAGGACGGATTTGCCCTGATGGAGGATCTGCAGAAAGCCAGGATTCCGGTTATCTACCTGACCGCCAAATCAGATGTACTTTCCAAAGTCCACGGACTGAAAAACGGTGCGGAAGATTATATTGTCAAGCCCTTTGAAATACTGGAACTTCTGGTCCGCATGGAAAAGGTACTGGAACGTACCGGACGGGGACGCACCAGACTGCAGATCAGGGATGTCATAATTGATCTGAAAAAACACAGAGTCACAAAAAACGGGCAGGATGTTCCCTTAAAACCTATGGAATACGATCTGCTGGTCACACTGGCCCAAAGCAGAAATGTGGCGTTTTCCAGGGAAGAGCTGCTCAACCGGGTCTGGGGAACGGATTTTATGGGAGAAACCAGAACCGTGGATGTCCATGTGGGACAGCTTCGGCGTAAACTGGATTTTCATGATGTGATCCGTACCATTCCCAAAATGGGATATCGATTGGAGGATGCGGATTGAAACTCTGGAAAAAGCTCTCTCTTATGACAGTTATCGTGCTTTTGCTGACTACCGGGCCATCCGGCGCGGCGGTCATCTGGCATGCTGCCTACTATAACGTAGAAAAAACACGGGAAAATTATGAGCAGCAGCTTCATTTTACGGCATTGTCTCTGGGTACGGAACTGAGCCGCAACAATATGGCATCCTACAGCGCCATCACACAAAATTCCTATCTGAATTATCTGATGCAAAAACACGGAGCCGACCACTATATCCTGTTATGGGAAAACCGGATTGCCTGCAATCTTACCCCCTATAACCTGAATCTTGCAGAATATGACCGGCAGGCAAACGGCAAAGAACAAAGTATCATACAGAAAACCGGCGACCGTTATATTCTGATTGCAGACAAGACCATATCCGGCGGCAGTATGGGAACCTGCAGGCTGATTCTGATACAGGACATTTCCGATGTCTACGCAGACATCCGTCAGCAGGCTCTTCTGGCCGGTATCCTCTATCTGGGCGGCGCAGTCCTTGCCGTTATTTTAATCTTTCTGCTGACCCGAAAGATCCTGTCCCCGCTGCAAAGCCTGCAGCAGGCTGCAGAGGACATCGGATGCGGCAGACTCAGCAAACGGGTGGATATACGTACCAATGATGAAGTGGGTATTGTGGCAAATGCGTTCAATGTCATGGCAGATCAGATCGAGGAGCAGCTTACCGCACTGTCTGAACTGTCTGAGCAGCGCAGACAGATGCTGGGCAGCCTGGCCCATGAAATGAAAACTCCCATGACTTCCATCATCGGCTATACGGACACTTTGCTCCATGTCAGGGTAAAAGAAGCCCAGCAAAAACGGGCCCTGGCCCATATTCATCAGGAAAGCCGCCGGCTGGAACGAATATCCGGCAAAATGATGAGTCTGATCGGCCTGTATGACAATGAAAGTATCTGTCTGGAACAAACCAGCATCACAGACCTGTTTGCCCGTGTCTGCGAACTGGAACGGCTTCCTCTGTCACAGAAAAACATCCATCTGCAAACCTATTGTGAAATGGAAGATAAGATGCTGGACTCTGATCTGTTTGAAAGCCTGCTGATCAATCTGATTGACAACAGCGCAAAGGCCAGCAGTCCCGGAAGCACTGTCTTTCTCACCGGAACAGAAAACAAAATCTCTGTCACAGACCAGGGATGCGGTATCCCTGAAAAAGAACTGAAACAGGTCACACAGGCCTTTTACAGAATAGACAAAGCCCGCAGCCGAAAGGAAGGCGGCTGCGGGCTGGGACTTTCCCTTTGTGTTGAAATCGCCCGGCTCCATCAGGCAGAGCTGGTCATCGAAAGTGAAGAAGGCAGGGGAACCACCGTATCGGTACTCTGGAGCGGCACCTGAGGCACTCTCTCCTGAAAGCCCACTCCTATCCTTCAATCGGAATGTACTTTCTTTCCTCTGCCACCGGTACAGGCGTTTTTTTCGGAACAGATATTTTCAGAATGCCGTCTTCAAATTTTGCTCTGATGTCCTCCTGTGTCACTTCTCTGCCCACATAAAAACTCCTGCTGCAGGTCCCGTAATACCGCTCTCTGCGAATATACGTCCCCTCTTCATCCTTTTCTCCGGTATCCCGTCCTGACCGGGCGCAGATCGTCAGATAACCGTCTTTCAGTTCCGCTTTCACATTTTCCTTTTGAAAGCCGGGAAGATCAATGTGCAGCTCATAGCCGACACCGCTCTCCTTCACATCTGTCCGCATCACATTCCATCCTGTTGCTCTCTGCCCCGCGGAATTTCCTCCCGGATTTGCAAACCTGTCAAAAAAGTCATCCAATAAATTCTCTCCAAAAATACTCGGCATCAACATACATCATTCCTCCATTCTCTGATCCTATCCATCGAAACACTGCACCATTTCTATTGTATGCACTGTTTCTTATTTGTTTCATTTGTTCTATATATGTTATAACATATATATTAGCACTCGTCAATAGTAAGTGCTGATATTTTTTTAATTTTGTTTTCGGGATTTCCGGCCTGCAGGATTCTCTGATTACAGCGGGTCGTTTCAGCGGTATATTTCCAGGCGGCCGCAGAGCATAAAAACAGCAGGGCATCCCGTCCCTGCTATTCTTCCACGCTTTCTATTCTGTTATACAAACTTTCCTACTCCATAAGCTCATACTGCATCCACTCATATTTGAGCCTGCTGCCTTCTGCAATCTCCGGCGGCAGCAGCGCTCTTGCAACCAGCTTAATGTCCCCCGTTTCCACATCCGTCCGTTTCAGATTCGCGTAGTCCCCGTCGATGCTCACCACTTGATAATACCATGTTTCCATAAATTCTCTCCTTTAATATTCCTTTTCCATCTCTTCAATCCCATAACGGAGTTTGAACGCCGCAAGCTCTTTCTCGTTTCGGATCAGCTCTTCCTCCCTGAATGCCCCTGTATGGAGATTTTTAAAACCGGCCACCTGTTCCCCGTTGCAGATGCTGCACTTTAAAACCGGCTTCCAGTTTTCTCTGTCATAGGTCTGTGTACCGGCCTTTTTCTTCTTCTGAAACATTCTCCCGCCCCCTTCATAGGCCTGCTCCTTCTGCCGCCTTCTCTCCGCTTCGGATCCTCACATCTGCGCAAACGTCATGGACTGAAAATATCGTGCTTCAAATTCCGGCTGCTCTGCCAGATTCAGCGATGTACTGATATCGGCAATGTGCTGCAGATGCTTCTCCCGCTGTATCGGTTCCTTATGCCCTTCCCTGCCGAAGCGCACCGCCCCGGCCAAAGACGTATTGCCCACCGCCACACAGCGCGTTTCCAGTACTCTGGGAATCAGCCCGATTCTCACTGCCTTTTCCACATCCAGCTCATATCCGAATCCGCCTGCCAGATATACCCGGTCCAGTCTGTGCCAGCCCTCTGTCTGATCCAGCAAAAGAGAAACGCCGGTACAGACGGCTGCCTTTGCCATTTGCAGATTCCGGATGTCCTGCTGGCGGATCAACAACTCTCCCCGTTCTCCCGCCGGATACCCCTTCGTAAACCAGGGCTCCTGCAGCAGCCCGCTCTCATCCATATGGCCCTCCTGCAGCATATCACAGGCAAGAGCCGTCATATCCGTCCCCAGTATCCGGGAGGAAACACTGCCTTCAAAAGCAGAGCCGGCCGCGGCCGCAGTACACAAAATCCCGTCTCTTCCCCCTATCGCCATCTCTCCGTTGGTTCCCAGATCAATAAAAAGCGTAAATGCCCCTGTTTCCGTCATGCCCAGGGCATAGATGCCCGACACGATATCCGCTCCTACAAAAGCGGAAATACCCGGCAGAAAGACCGCCGGATATCCGCCCAGTGTAAACCGGGACAGACCGGTATGCGCCGGAAGAAAAGGCGCTTTTCCCAAAGTATGCACCGGATATCCCAACAGCAAATGTTCCATTGCCGTATTGCCCGATATGATTATCTCATCCGGCCGGCCGGTCTGTTCTATTTCCCGCAGCCCCTTTTCCAGCCCTTCCACGATCAGTCTCTGCAGCAAATCTGCCCTGCCTTCTTCCGCAGCAGAGATCCTGGCCAGTACATCAATGCCGTACATACGCTGCGGATTCTGAAAGGCATACGTATACAGGACGTTCCCGCTCTGCCTGTCCGTTAACTGCATCACCACGGTGGTCGTTCCCAAATCCACGGCACAGAACTGTCCCTGATTGCTTTGATCCGGCTTATGCAGCCCTTTTCTTCCCGGCTTCTCTGATTTTCCGGACGGCGCAATGCCTGCCGCACCTTGCGTGTCTGTCAGAATTTTCGCTTCCGGCTCCCGGACAAAGCATGGCTCCACTTTACAGCTTCCCACCGGTCTGGCAGTACAGGCCAGACGGTATCCTTCCCGTAGCTGTGCCGGTGTGAAAACCCTTCTGTCCGCAGAGGAAGGAAGAGGCGCACCGGACAAAAAACGGACTCTGCACTTGCCGCACATACCTCTGCCCCCGCACAGCCCATAAGTCCCGGCTCCCTTTTCCGATTCCTCTGTAATCTGCTCAAACAGACTTCCCTTATCTTTCTGATACTGCATTCCGATCACACTCCGGTCTCTTTTTTCACATGATCCGCAGGCTTCAGACCGGCCAGAACAAACGCCTCCCTCCAGACTTGGGTCAGACGCGCAAGGCTCCATGCCGCATTGGCCGGACTGGTGGAAGGCAGTCTTTCCACCTCCGGCTGGCCTTCCTGCCTGCAATATTTCCCAAACAGTTTATATGCCGTATCCCCATTGGCAAAGATCCGTCGGATCCCCGCTGTTTTCAAAATGACGTTCATGTCATTTCCCGTCACATTCCGGATCGAAGAATCCGCAGAGCCTGCGATGTCACAGGAAGCGATCACATCCCATACCGCAATATGATGCTCCAGTAAAAACGCCCGCTTTTCCGCTGTTGTCACAGGCATTTCCGCCTGACAGATCTCCGCCAGCACTTTCCAGAACCGATTGCGCGGATGACCGTAATAAAACTGATTTTCCCTGGACTTTACCGAAGGAAACGATCCCAGTATCAACACCTTGGACCTTTCATCAAATACCGGCGCAAAAGTATGTGTCACATGTGTATATTCCATTTCTCATTTTCACCAGCCATTAGCATTATTATCACCGATGTCATCGTTACAGTTGCCGTCATCCCGGCCCGATGCGGGCTCAGACAAACTGATTTCTTTCCCTGTCATACCGGCAGCCTATCCCGGCAAGTTTTTCCGTAATCTCCGCCGGTTCTGCCCCCAGGTCCTCACAAAGACCTTCCAGATCAAACTGATAGTCTCTCAGCTTCAAATTGATAAAACCAAGCAATATATATGGGTCTTTTGGTATCATTTCCATCCTCTCCTCTCCTTTTCAGTACTCCCGGGACACACATCCGTCCTGGGATTCTCTCCGGACGCCTTGACTTTTTCCCATTTCCTGTGTATAGTATGCAGTAGAAGCAGGCAGTCAGAGTCTGTTTCCGGAAAACAAAATAATAATTACACGCTAGGGGTGCTTATTGCTGAGACGAGACGGCTGATTCGCCGTTTTAAACCCTCATTACTTGAACCGGACAATACCGGCGTAAGGAAGCGGAGCAATCTTTCTGTGCTCTACTGTCAGCAGCCCCTCTTTTTGTTGTAATGCAAAGGAGGATTTTTTTATGTTGTATGAAACCGTAACCAATGAATGGGGCGAAGTCACCTATGTCCCCACCACTTCGGGCAATCTTTTGCTGGCAGCGCTGATTCTGGCCCTGCTGACCGTGGCTATGTGGTTTGTCAGAAAAAACACCCGCAAACTTTCCGTCCGTCAGCTTGTTGCCTGCGCGGCCGCCATCGCTCTTGGGACCGTTCTGTCTCATATCAAACTGTTTCATTTCCCCACCGGAGGTTCCATCACTTTGTTTTCCATGCTGATCGTCTGCCTCCCAGGATACTGGTTCGGTCTGGGCGCCGGCCTTTTGACCGGAGTCTCCTATGGTATCCTGCAGATACTGATCGACCCGTACATCCTCTTCCCGGCCCAGTTGGTCGTTGATTATCTGCTGGCCTTTGGCGCTCTGGGACTGTCCGGACTTTTCGCCCATGTAAGAGACGGACTGGTCAAAGGCTATCTGGCAGGCATACTGGGCAGATATTTCTTTTCAGTGCTTTCCGGCTGGATCTTTTTCGGAACCTATGCCTGGGAAGGATGGGGCGCCCTGCCCTATTCTATCGTATACAACGCCAGCTACATATTTTTCGAAGCTTCCGTCACCATTTGCCTGCTCCGGCTTCCCCCTGTGAAACAGGCTATGATACGGGTGAAAAAGACGATCACGGAATAAACCATGAGCCTCCGCCAGGACCACCCTGCTTACATGCCGGCAGGCTTTGCAACTATTGCACTATACCCATATCGTTCCCCGGCCCTCATTCCACCAAACGCCGCTTTCCCACCACCGCATATAGATATGCGCACTTTCTTTCCCCCCTGAAACAGCCTGGGCCGCCCTAACTGGGCGGCGCCTCCACATACTTGGGCTCTTCCACCTGAAAACCCTGTCTTTTCAATGCTTCTGTGTCCATCACATGACGATTGTCCATCGTTTTCATAATATCTGTAATTTCCAGCTCCCGGTTCCCCCTAAGCCCCAGATCAATGATGCTGTTGTCCCGGAAATTCAGCACCACCGGACGCAGAATGTTCTCCGGATTCAGAGTCAGAACCAGCGCCTTTTCTTTGTTGTTCAATTCCACACTGGTACCCGGCGTCAGAATATGAATGGAGCCGATCAGCGCCTGCACCGCTTTTTCATCGTAGACTTCCGGATGATCCAGCAAATGCCGGATGGCAGCCACCTCCGAAGCCGGATTCTGTCCAAACTGCATGGCCGTCATCTGGTCATAAGTCTGGGCCACCGCCATCACTCTGGCTTCGGTGGAAATACGCATATCAGGTCTTTTCCCATCCTGGAAATCCCGGATACAGCGATAGCACTGGGCGCAGATTCGCTTCACCGAAGTATCGCCTGTATAGACCTGATCCAATATGCGGAACCCTTCCGCCTGCATATTGTCCAGAACCCTTTTTTCTTCTTCATTCAGATCATTCTTCCCGATCAGCTCTATCGGCAGTCTGAGCTGTCCGATGTCATGCAGTACAGCAGCACGGATCACAGAATGCTGCTCATCCACCCGGAGTTTCATCACATGACTGATCATGGCACAGAGCATCGCCACATTCAGAGAATGCTTATAAAGATAATCCTCTCTGCTCCGAAGGCCCTGGATAAAATTGATCTTATGATCCAACTTCCCGTAGCTTTTGGTAATGCTGCTGACAATCATCTCGATCTTACCGGCCTTATGTGTCTGCCACATCCGCCTCATCTCTTCCCGGATGCCAAACACCTGCATCATCTGGAACCGTTCAAACTCAAGATCATCCTCCGTCATCGGCGGAACCGGCTCTGCCGGCTCCAGAATAAAAATGCCGATCAGTCCAAAGGTTTTAATACTCATAATCCCCTGTCCGGTCAGTTTGGAATTTCTCTCATATAACAGCACACCGTTCCTGTTATAAATCGGCCGCGCCAGGCGCATGCCTATCTTCAGATCGTCACTTTTGACAAATAGCATCTCCCCACTCCCTCCGTTATTGTCCCCTTCTCTTCCATGCAGCCCCCTGCGGCCCTGCCGTGAACGATAAATGACTCCGACAGCCCCTCCTGTCCGCAGCACTTCATATCAACAATCTTTCAAGCAAGCGTCTTATAGGAATGATTATAACAGATTGTGCTTTAAAATCCAATCACAAAACTACTACAAACTGACTGTAGTTACAAACCGGCACAGGCATACCAGGCCGCCGCCTGCAGCACACTCTCATGATGCAGCCATATCCTGGGGTACTGCCCCGCCGGGAGAGGACAGGCTGTATTCCCCGTTTCGAAAGTAATGGAACGGACAGGGGTTTCTCCGCTGTAAAGCCAGTCCAGATAACTGCCCGACGCACCGCCGCTTCCCATTCTTTTATACGGAACCAGTGACAGCATATAGGAAGAAAATCCCCTGTTGATCTCTGTATACGGGCTCTCTGATGTATCCCAGTACGCCACCTCTCCCATGGAATGATAGCTGATCACGATCGTTGGCCGATACTGAAGCGTAACCGCTCCCAGAGAAGCCGCCTCCGGTTCCGAAAAAGGCATAAGTCCCCCATAGCCCGCATAGGAAGGCTGCACCGCACTGGTGCCGATGCCAAAACCAAAAGGGAAATTCTTATTCAGATCCACTCCACGGGCATTGGCTTTCCAATGAGCCAGATAACTGTCATAAGGTCTGTCTGTCCGCCCGGCCAACGTATCATACACATAACAGATTCGTACCATTTCCACCAGCTCCGGCGACCGCAGAGCGCTTTCCCCGAACTGGCTGAGAGCAATCCCGTCCGGATTGACCATGGGTATAATATGAACTGCCGTGTCCGAAAACAGGTTCCGATAGTTTGTCCCATGAAAAGACCCGCTCTCATAATACTCCAGACACTGCTCCAACTGTTCCATCACCAGAAGCGGATTCATATATTCGCGGGCATGGATCCCTGCATGTACCAGAATATGCTGTGAGGCGTTTTTGCCTCCCATAGTGAGAACATACAGATTCCGGCCATCTACAGAAGTGCCTGCCGTATCCGCCCGGAGCAGCTCCGGATATCTGGCCTGTAACTGCCGGATGTCCTCCTCCATCTCCTCATATGTATAAATATCGTAATCTTCCACAATGGCATCAGAGCGTTTCAAATATCTGATATCCACATAACCTTCCAACCCGGTATCACATACCCGTATGCCGGCAATGGAATCCATCGGGCCAAGCACTACCTGTACCCTGGCAGTGTCCGGAAGCACTGCTGTCGGAGCTCCCGACAGAGAGGGATCTGCATAAACATACAGCCCCTGCCCTGAAAACCGGACACTGCATACCGGCAGAGCGGATTCTTCCGACGAGGATCCCCCTGACGCAGGCTCCTCCGCCCTGACCTGCACACAAATTCCCAAAAGCAGCGCCCAGAACAACATCGCCAGTTTCATACCTTTTCTAACTGATTTCATCAAAAATTCTCCTTCCCCCAAATACAAAGAAGGCAGAACAGTCTGTATGTCCTGCCTGTGGGTCTTACACTTTTTTTATTATACACAACCCATTGTCAAATTACAAGAAATCTGTCCATGATATCTTCCGGCATCCGATATCAATACAGATACCGTTTCCTGTAAAGGATCAGGCACAGTACAGACACCAGAAACATAATGCCTTCTGCAATGGGCACAGCCAGCCATACACCCATGACCCCACAGAAACGGGGCAGCAGCAGGATACCGCCGGTCAAAAGTCCAAATGTCCGCAAAAAGGAAAGCACCGCCGATACCCTTCCGTTGGACAGAGCTGTAAACATGGCCGAAGTAAAAATATTCAGGCCGCAAAACAAAAAGCTCCAGGAAAAGACGGGAAATCCTTCTGCCGCAATCCGATGCACCTCTGCGCCATCCGGTGCAAATACGCCCACTGCCCAGGGACCTCCCAACATGGAAAGTCCAAACACCAAAAGCGACGCCGCCGTTACAACCCCCATACAGATCCGGAATACCTTTTTCTGCCGGGTACTGTCCCTGCTTCCATAGTTAAAACCGATGACCGGCGCAACGCCCATGGAAAAGCCGATGTACAATGTATTCAAAAGAAACTGAGAATAAATCATAATAGTGACAGCCGCAACACCATCTTCTCCTGCCAGCTCCATCATAGTAATGTTAAACAAAAATGTGGTGACGGCGGCTGCCAGTTGTCCCACCATTTCCGATGACCCGTTCACCACACTTTCTCTTATGATTTTCCATTTCCACTTCAGCCCTGTGAAAGAAAGAGACCCTCTATTTTGCAAAAAGAAAACCCCTCCCACCGCTGCCGGTATGCAGTAACCGCAGCCTGTCCCCAGCGCAGCGCCACGGATGCCAAGACCGCATAGGACAATAAAAATATAATCCAGAATCACATTGGCCAGACCGGCCAGGACAGAAAGGCCAAATCCCAGTCCCGGTCTGCCGGCAGTAACAAACAGATTCGAAAATACCGTTTGCAGCATATTGGCAGGCATAAACAAAAGCAGTACTCCCATATAGGCTTTACAATATGGAAAGAGCAGATCACTGGCCCCAAGTGCGGATACAATCCCGTCGAGCCCCATCTCTCCCACTGCAAAAATGACACTGCCAATAACTGCTGCCATAATCACCAGCAGTGTAAAGTCCTCTTTTGCCTCCTGTTTTTGTCCGATTCCCATTTCCCGGGAAATCACCGCATTCCCCCCGGCTGCAAGCATAGTGCCCAGCCCAACGGTAATATTGATCACAGGACATACCACATTGACGGCGGAAAGCGCATCGGTCCCCACCGCTCTGGCTATAAAAACCGTATCCACAATGGTATACAGTCCCATAAACAGCATCATAACAACAGTGGGAAAGGCAAAACGCAAAAGCCGCGCCGCATCCCACTTCTGATCCAGGGCATTGTCATACACCCAAAATCACCTCCCGTTTCGATTGCAGTACCAGGCGCTGTACCGGATAGCCAAATTCCGTCAGCAGCTCCGCACCGACAAAGCCAAGCCGTTTGTAAGCCACACGCTGTCCTGTATCGGCCCTGTCCCCATCCCGGAATGTTGTGATGCTGATTTCCCGGTCTGCCAGTCCGCTGCGCACAATAAAATCCAGAAATGTTTTTTCGATGCCATATCCCCGGTACTGTGGATGTACCGCCAAAAAGTCAATGCTCGCTGCCTGCCGTGAAAAAGCGGCGGCGCCGACTACAGTATGTTTATCCCGCATGATCCATGCCTGTTTTTGTTCTATGTGATATGCAAGCCGTCTCAGATGCTCTGCTTCTTCAAAACAGGGAAATCCGTCAATGACCAGAGCCGCAAACTCCATCCAGTCCGGTATCTCTTCCGGTGTGACACAGGCGATGTTCTGCGTCATGGCATCGGGCCGGGAGGGAGCGCCACACAGGCAAAACCGTAGCTGCAGAGGATAAAATTTTCCGTTTTCACGGTATTTTAGAGGACTCTGTTTATACATGGATTTGAAAATGCCTGTAAAAGCCTGCTGGCTTTCATATCCTGCAGCCAATGCAATCTCAAGAATGGGTTTTTGCGAACATACCAGCAGCCTTGCCGCCTCAGTAAGCCGCCTGCGCCGGATATAGTCATGAAGCGTCATACCCAAAGTCTTTGTAACCATACGATGCAGATAATACTTTGAATAGCACACTGCAGCCGACACCTCCTCCAGATCCGGTTTCTCACTTAAATGCGACTCCGCATATGCAATCACTGCCATAACCGTTTCCGTCATACTGTATTTCATGCCATTCTCCTTCCCTGATAAGATACGGACATCGTAACATAATTTTTGATCGATTGTTTCATCATTCTTGCGGTGTTTTTTTATAAAATCCGGGAGACCTGGTTTTGTTATACATAATAAAAAATGACCTTCTGAAATTGATATATTACAATATCAACAGAAGGTCTTGATTTTATGAAAACTAATTGTTTCCGACACTGAATATTTCAGCCGGGACAGTAGCAAATTACCAATATAACTTTGAAGTTCCTCAATAAGCATGGGAAAGTCATTTTTCGTAATGCCCAGATTATCCGAAGTTTTTTTGTTAAGCCTGCAAGCCAAAACAACAAATTATTTTGTTCTGTCGTTCTGTGCCGAAGATTACTCAGGTCTTTTACTACAGCAGACTGCCAGTCCTCACCAAACTCTTTTTTCGCACGGTCAATCACATCTGTAAGCCAGATATATGTTAACATCAGTTTGCTCTTTGTATTATTTTCTGTGATAAGCCGATAATTATTTCCCAGCAGCATCTGAATTGCCATCTGCTTCATAGATTCTTCTGAAAAAGCATTCGTAAGCGCAATGTTATCATTCATCCATTTTCTGTACTGCTCTACCAGATATTCCAACTTTTATAACTCCTCATCCACATTATTTTCAATAGAATAATCCACTCTTGTACTATCGTCCACTAACTCAGAAATCATTTCTTTCATTACATTATAATATGAGGGTTCTTTGTCAATCAGTAAAAACCGTCTCTGCATTTTATAGGCAACACGGCCAACCGTGCCGGAACCGCCAAACGGGTCCAAAACCATATCCCCCTTAAAAGAATAATACCGAATTATTTTATGAACCAATTCATCCGGAAAAACAGCCAGATGCCGCTTGTTGGTACCGGGAGCAATACGCCAGATATTTGTGACATCATATCCTCCGTTAATTTTTGATTCTTCTACCGGCTTCCGGTCGTAATGCTTGCGAATGTTCCAGTCAATCAGTTTATCGGTACGTCTGCGATATACCAGTACATACTCCGTAACCGTTACCGGTTTATACTGCAATGGCTGCCTGTCTGCTTTGAATCTTCGGCCTCTTCCTACGTTCCAGCCTGCTCCTTCCGGTTTCTCCCAAATAATATCATCTATAAAATAAAATCCTATGCTGTCCATGATTCTATGTATATCAAACGGTATCGGAATCCTTTTACTGGAAGTATTTCTCGATGTACGTTTGATTAAAACAGGCGAAACATGAATGACGATAAATCTTCCTTCGGAAAGGACATAATGACAACGGACAAAAACCTTTCGCAGAAAATCCAGATACTCCTGATAATCAACGTATTCAGAATATTCTGTTTTTGCATTATAGTAGGGCGGAGAGGTGACGATAAGCTGTGCCGTGTCCGGAGGAAACTCTTCCAGCACTTTTATGCTGTCACCCAATATTACTTTATTGGGAATCGGCGCAGGGAAAAACAATCCTTTAGGCTTGCTTTTACTATGACATTTTTTTTGCGACTCTTTTTCAAATCTCTCAAGCACAAGACTCCGGTCCGTACAGTTGACAACTTTATTCATACCCTGATCAACCTGGATCTCCCCCAGTGTGGCCGTACTTTGAATGGGTTTTATCGTTCCCCCTGCTTTGCAGCCGCTGTTTTTCTTTGTGATTATTATATGTCACCAGCCGATAGCTGCTGACCTACGCGCACATCAGTGCGCTTCTTTCATTATATCATTGCAAAAAATCAAATTTTACGGCTTTTATGAAGAATGCCACTTATTGCTTCCGCAGCTCATCCGGCATTCTTCACATAATGCTCTGCACATTTGAATATGTGCCTGTTCCATCACTGAATCCCCAGACTGGTATATCCCATCAGGCTTTCATCCACTGCCCTGGCGCTTTCACGCCCTTCCCGGATGGCCCACACCACAAGGGACTGGCCTCTGTGCATGTCACCTGCCGTGAAAACATTCTCCACATTGGTACGGTAAGCGCCCGGCCCGGTGCTGACATTCCCCCGCTCATTCAGGGCCACGCCAAAGGCATCTGCCACATATTTTTCACTTCCCAGAAACCCTGCCGCAATCAATACGATCTGCGCATCCAGAATCTGTTCGCTGCCTGCGATTTCCCGGCTGCCCATCCGGCCCGTCTCGTCTTTTTCCCACCGGAGCTTTATCAGTTTCACACCCTTCAATCTGCCGTTCTTATCCTTTAAAAATTCCTTCACAGTCGTCTCATACAGACGGGGATCATGGCCGAACAGCGCAATGGCCTCTTCCTGCCCGTAGTCGGTTTTGCAGACTCTGGGCCACTGAGGCCAGGGATTCTCCTCAGTGCGCACATCCGGCGCTTTGGGCATCATCTCAATCTGTGTCACCGATTTGCAGCCATGCCGGATGGCAGTCCCCACACAGTCGTTTCCTGTATCGCCTCCGCCTATGATAATCACATCTTTTCCTTTGGTATCGATGTATTTCCGGTCGGAAAACTGAGCATCCAGCAGGCTCTTTGTATTGGCAGCCAGAAAATCCACGGCAAAGTAAATACCTTCCGCATCCCTGCCCGGCGCTTTGATGTCACGGGGCCGGGCAGCGCCGCAGGCCAGTATGATCCGGTCATACTCCTTTAACAGCTTTGCCGCCTTTACATCTTTTCCCACATTGGCGCCTGTGACAAAGGTCACGCCCTCTTCCTCCATCACTTTCAGCTTTCGTTCCACAATGGATTTTTCCAGCTTCATATTGGGAATACCGTACATCAACAGCCCTCCGGGTCTGTCGGAGCGTTCGAATACAGTGACCAGATGCCCTCTTTTGTTCAACTGATCCGCTGCCGCCAGTCCGGCCGGACCGCTGCCGATCACAGCCACCTTTTTCCCTGTCCTGACTCTGGGCGGTCTGGCTTTTGCATACCCGTTCTCATAGGCATATTCGATAATGGCATATTCATTTTCCTTTGTGGCCACAGGTTCCCCGGTCAGCCCGCAGGTACAGGCATTCTCACAGAGAGCCGGACAGACTCTGGAAGTAAACTCCGGAAAATTGTTGGTCTTTTTCAGGCGGTTATAGGCCTGCTCCCAGTTGCCTCTATAGACCAGATCATTCCACTCCGGCACCAGATTGTGCAGGGGACAGCCGCTGGCCATCCCGGCCAGCATCATACCGGACTGGCAGAAAGGCACACCGCAGTCCATGCAGCGCGCTCCCTGAAGCTGCTGCTCGCTTTTCGGAAGATGCACATGAAACTCCCGGAAATGTCTGATTCTTTCTTTCGGCGGTTCCGCGCCCGATGTCTTTCTTTCATATTCCATAAACCCTGTTGGTTTTCCCATTGCGCTTCCCTCCCTACTTTCTCATATTCACATAAAACGCTTCGATCTGGGCCTGTTCCGCAGAAAGCCCTTTCTCTTCCATTTGTACGATGGTTTTCAGCATCCTGTCATAGTCATACGGGATGATCTTTTTGAATTTGGGCAGATACGCACCGAAATGCTCCAGTATCTCCTTGCCTTTCGGGGAATTGGTATATGCCACATGCTCCCGGATCATATCTTTCAGTTCCAGTACATCATATTTGGAAGTGATTTCGGAAGCATATACCATTTCTTTGTTCACCCTCGTATACAGATCGTTTTCCTCATCCAATACATAAGCAATGCCGCCGCTCATGCCTGCCGCAAAGTTTTTTCCGGTCCTTCCCAGCACCACGACCCGTCCGCCGGTCATATATTCACAGCCATGATCTCCCACGCCTTCCACCACAGCGCTGGCCCCGGAATTACGCACGCAGAAACGTTCTCCGGCCACACCACCGATAAACGCCTTGCCGCTGGTGGCCCCATAGAGCGCCACATTTCCGATGATAATGTTTTCATCCTGCCGGAACCGGCTGCCTGCAGGCGGATAGACTACCAGCTTACCGCCGGATAAGCCCTTTCCGAAATAATCGTTGCTGTCCCCTGTCAGCTCCAGCGTCAGTCCTTTGGGAATAAAAGCCCCAAAGCTCTGCCCGCCTGCGCCCCGGCAAAGCACCCGATAGGTATCCTCTTTAAGACCATCGCCAAACCGTCTCGTCAGCTCGGAACCGAATATGGTGCCGAAAGCCCGGTCCGTATTGCCCACTTCCACTTCGATGCTGCGCTTCTGTCCGCTTTCCACTGCCTTGCCCAGCCGGCGCAGCAGCACCTTTTCATCCTTGGTCTTTTCCAGCCCGAAATCATATACCTGTTTCGGATCAAATGTCACCTTTTCCCGATACCCCTCATAGGGATTGTGCAGAATGCTGCTTAAGTCAATCTTCCGGGCCTGAGCGTCCAGATCTTCCCTGACTTTCAGAAATTCCGTATGCCCCACCAGTTCGTCCACCGTGCGGACACCCAGCCTGGCCATATATTCCCGCATTTCCTGTGCGATAAAACGCATAAAATGAACCACATATTCCGGTTTGCCCCGGAAATTTCTGCGCAGATCTGGATTCTGGGTGGCCACACCCACAGGGCAGGTGTCCAGATTGCAGACCCGCATCATCACGCATCCCATCGTCACCAGCGGCGCGGTGGCAAACCCGAACTCCTCTGCGCCCAGGATAGCGGCAATCACCACATCCCGGCCGCTCATCAGCTTGCCGTCCGTTTCAATCCGCACCTTTCCCCGCAGTCCGTTCATAATCAGCGTCTGATGCGTCTCTGCCAGCCCCAGCTCCCAGGGCAGTCCCGCATTGTGGATGGAGCTGCGGGGCGCCGCTCCTGTTCCTCCGTCATAGCCTGACACCAGAATGACCTGAGCGCCTGCTTTGGCCACACCTGCGGCCACCGTGCCCACACCCGCCTCGGAAACCAGCTTTACCGAAATCCGTGCGTCCCGATTGGCATTTTTCAGATCATAAATAAGCTGTGCCAGATCTTCTATCGAATAAATATCATGATGGGGCGGCGGAGATATCAGTCCCACGCCCGGCGTGGAATGTCTGGTTCTGGCAATCCAGGGATATACTTTGCCGCCGGGCAGATGACCGCCCTCTCCCGGCTTGGCCCCCTGGGCCATCTTAATCTGAATCTCCTGGGCGCTTACCAGATACCGGCTGGTGACTCCGAACCGGCCGCTGGCCACCTGCTTGATGGCCGAACACCGGTTAAGGCCGTCCGCACCGATCTCCAGCCGCTCCGGCTCCTCGCCGCCTTCTCCTGAGTTGGACTTGCCATGCAGCATATTCATGGCAATGGCCAATGTCTCATGGGCTTCTTTGGAAATGGAGCCATAGGACATGGCGCCGGTTTTAAAACGGGTCACAATGGCATCCACGCTCTCCACTTCCTCAATGGGAATCGGTTTTTCCGCATATTGAAATGCCATCAATCCCCGCAGATTCTTTATGGAATCTTCCGCATCCACCAATGCGGTATATTCTTTAAACAGTCCGTAATCTCCCCGTCTGGTAGACTCCTGCAGAAGATGGATGGTAGCCGGATTGTAGAGATGCTCCTCGCCGCCGCTCCGCATCTTATGACTGCCCGGACTGTCCAGAGTCAGATCATTTTCCAGGCCCAATGGGTCGAAAGCCCCGGAATGCAGCGCATCCTGCTGTCTTTCAATATCTTTCAGAGAGATACCGCCGATCCTGCTGACCGTATTGGTAAAATATTTCTGGATCACATCACTGTCTATGCCCAGCGCTTCAAAAATCTGAGAGCCTTTATAAGACTGGATCGTGGAGATCCCCATTTTGGACGCAATCTTTACGATTCCATGCAGTACCGCATGGGTATAGTCCTCCACCGCCGCATAATAGTCTTTGTCCAGCATGCCGTTTTCGATCAGCTCATGAATCGACTCCAGCGCCAGATAAGGATTCACCGCACAGGCTCCATATCCCAGCAATGTGGCAAAATCATGGATTTCCCTGGGCTCGCCTGATTCCAGAATCAGCGCGATGCTGGTGCGCTTTTTGGTCCTGACCAGATATTCGTTCAGCGCCGACACCGCCAGCAGAGAAGGGATGGCCACGTGGTTTTCATCCACGCCCCGGTCCGAAAGGACAATAATATTCGCACCGTCCCGGTATGCTCTGTCCACTTCCACAAACAAGCGTTCAATCGCCCGTTCCAGGCTGGTATTTTTATAATAAAGAATGGGGACCTCCTCCACCCGGAATCCGTCGGCCTTCATATGTTTGATTTTCAGCAGATCCAGATTGGTCAGGATCGGATTGTTGACCTTTAAAATATTACAGTTTTTCGGTGTTTCTTCCAGTACATTGCCTTCGGTGCCGATGTACACCGTAGTAGAGGTGACCACCTCCTCCCGAATGGCATCAATCGGCGGATTTGTCACCTGAGCGAACAACTGTTTGAAATAATGAAACAATGGATGAATGGTTTGGCTCAGCACCGGAATGGGGGTATCCACACCCATTGCCGCGATCGCCTCTGTGCCGCTTAAGGCCATCGGCAGAATGCTGGTTTTCAATTCATCATACGTATAACCGAACGCCTTCTGCATCCTCTGTCGTTCCTCTTCGGTAAATGAGGACATTCTTTTATTGGGAATTTTCAGATCTTTTAAGGCGATCATATTACTGTCCAGCCATTCCCCATAAGGCGCTCTGGACGCATAGGCTTCTTTCAGGCTGTCATCGTCAATGATTTTCCCCTGCCTGGTATCCACCAACAGCATTTTCCCCGGATGGAGCCGTTCCTTTTTCACGATTCTGGACGGCTCAATGTCCAGTACCCCCACTTCGGAAGATAGAATAAGATGATCGTCATCCGTAATATAGTACCGGGAAGGACGCAGCCCGTTCCGGTCAAGCACCGCTCCCATAATATCCCCGTCGGAAAAAACGATGGAAGCCGGCCCGTCCCATGGCTCCATCATAGTGGCATAATACTGATAAAAATCCTTTTTCTTCTGTGTCATGGTCCGGTTGTTCGCCCAGGGCTCCGGAATGGTAATCATCACCGCCAGCGGCAGGTCCATACCGCTCATCACGAGAAACTCCAGCGTATTGTCCAGCATGGCAGAGTCAGAACCGGAAGCATTGACCGCCGGCAGCACTTTGTGCAGCAGGCCGTGCAGCTCTTCCGACTCCATATTCTCTTCCCTTGCCAGCATCTTGTCCACATTGCCCCGTATGGTATTGATCTCCCCGTTATGAACGATAAACCGGTTGGGATGAGCACGCTCCCAGCTTGGATTGGTGTTGGTGGAAAAACGGGAATGTACCATCGCTATGGCCGATTCAAAATCCTCGCTCTGCAGATCCGGGAAAAAGGTGCGGAGCTGTCCCACCAGAAACATTCCCTTGTATACTATCGTCCTGCTGGACAGAGAGACCACATACGTATTGTCCGTGGACTGCTCAAAAATGCGCCGCACAATATAAAGCAGCCGGTCAAAGTCCAGCCCTGCCTTCACATCCGCCGGTTTTCTGATAAAAGCCTGCATAATACAGGGCATACATTCCACAGCCTTATGTCCCAGCACCTCCGGGGCAGTGGGCACCCGGCGCCAGCCAAGAAACTCCAGCCCTTCCTTCTGCACAATGATCTCAAACATCTTTTTGGACTGGTTCCGCTTCAGCTCATCCTGCGGAAAAAAGAACATACCGATTCCATATTCCCGCTCTTCTCCCAGCCGGATTCCCAGCTCTCTGGTGACCCGCGAAAAAAATCTGTGAGAAATCTGCACAAGAATGCCCACACCGTCACCGGTCTTGCCCTCTGCATCCTTCCCTGCCCTGTGCTCCAGATTTTCCACGATTTTCAGAGAGTTCTCCACCGTTTCCCGGCTTTTCACGCCCCGGATGTTGACACAGGCCCCGATGCCGCAATTGTCATGTTCAAAGTCCGCTCTGTACAGAGGCGGGAGCGTTCTGGTTGGATTTGCTTCAAACATTGGATATCATTCCTTTCCTGAAAACACAAAAACCGAAGATGTGGCTGCCCCTTTGCAGTCATCCATCTTCGGATTCTGATTTTATGTTATGTTTATCAAATTGAACTTTTCTTCCGGGACTTATCATACACTGTTTTTCCCGGCCTGTAAACCCCTGAATTTTATAAATTATCTGATTGTTCTTCAATTTAGGCTAAAATATAATATTGTCTGATATTTTTTCATTTTGCCTTTCCCTTGTACCGCTTCCTGAAAATTGCTATAATAAATAATTCACTGAAAGGAGCAGATTTTGATGAAAAAATTCCTTTATTTATCCATTGCAGCCGGTCTTTTCACTCTGCCGACTGCCTGTGCAAAAACCCCTTCTGATACGGTGCAGCCTCCTGCTGTTGTCACAGAAACCGGAGCAGCTGCCCCAGATGCGCAACAGCCCCAGGCAGGCATATCAAAAACGGATAACCCACAGACAGATACCCCAGAGACAGAAACTGCCCGGCCGGAATCAGAGCCGCAAAAAAACGATACTGTTACATACAGCTATGAGGATGTGTATTTGTCCCTTACCCTTCCGGATGGCTGGGAATACCAGATCAAAACCAAAGAAGAGATGGAACAAGAGGACTCTTTTCTGCTTTGTGCCATAAACTTCTGGCCCTCAGATTTTCCCGATGCTGTTTTCAGCCTGGGATATCAGACACAAAAGCCGGGAATATGCGGTACCGGAGTCACAATAGAACCGTTTTCCCTGCCAAACGGACTGACCGGATACCGGTATACGGAGTCCATCGAAGATATCCTCTGGCTTACTGTTTCTTTTGATACAAACGAAGAAAAGGCGGAGCCGGACTTATCCGGGACTTACCTGATCCAAGCTACGCCCGGCCTTTCAGCCTGGGAACAGATCTCACCTGAATTTGAACAGATATTCAACTCTGTCCAAGTGGGCGCCGCTTTTTCTGCACCCTGACAAGACAAAGCACAGAAGCCAGCAGGCATACTGTACAATAGACCGGCGTACCGGCCGCCATACCGGCTCCGGCAGGTGAAGCATAGGATGCGGCAAACAC
Source organism: Lachnospiraceae bacterium (assembly GCA_009774625.1). Lineage (GTDB taxonomy): Bacteria > Bacillota > Clostridia > Lachnospirales > Lachnospiraceae > VSOB01. The sequence goes on along the minus strand of VSOB01000029.1, from coordinate 19,396 downwards.
ACAGATATTTGCCAGCCCATGCATCATAACCGGTATTTTAAAATTGCCCGTCAGCTCATAGGCATACGAAAACAACAGGCCCATCAGCAGGCCATACAGGGCCTGCACCAGATTGCCGTGATAAAGCCCGAACAGTGCAGAAGATGCAATACCGGATGTGAGCAGTGAAAAGCAGGCTTTCATCCGGTTATAAATCAGGCCCCGAAACAGCATTTCCTCTGCCAGCGGCGAAATCAGGCCATACAAAATAAGGCCCGGCAGAAAGGGAATCTGATACTGCATCCGTTCCACTTCATAGTATCCCACCGACATAGCCGCAATCTGCAAAAGCCCGAACAAAAGATTCACACCAAAAGCAGACGATACCGCCAGAATCCCCATCGTAGGATAAGAAACCTGTGTTCTGGCCTGCCATGCGGTCTGTTGCTTTCGAAACGGCACAAACAGCACGGCCGCGCCGGCCAGCATGGAACAGGCTTTGGCCAGATTGGCAATGCCCACACTGTTTTCATGCATCCATTCAAATCCGGCTCCGCGCTCCAATACCAGCCGAAACAGAGTCACGATCACAATATAGCAGGCATTGCTGCCAAGATAATATAAGAGAAACGGAAACATAATATGCCAGGCCTTGCCCGGAACAGAGGCGGAAGCGCTGCCATTTTCTGCTCTGCGCTCCGGCCTGCCGTGTGGTTTTGCCGGTTCTGCCTTCTTTGCCGGCCCTTCTGCCTTTGTCGGCTGCGCTGTCTTTTCTGATTCTGCCGCTTTTTTTGCTTTTCTGCCCTTTTTCTTTGATTTACCGCCGCTCAGCAAAATGGCTTCCAGCTCTTTCACCGATCCGGCAATGTAATCCGCTCCTGCTTTTTCCAGCTCGCCCTTCCCCGCATACCCAAAAGAAATGCCCACAGTTGTCAGGCCATGCTCCTGCCCGCCCCGGATATCATACTTGCGGTCTCCTACCATCGCACCCTTCCCATCCGGCTCTCCAAGCCGGTGCAGCGCTTCTTCAACCACCTCATCCTTTTCACTGCGGCTGCCGTCCATATTGCCGCCCACTACCACATCGAAACTGTGATCCAGATGAAAATGCTCCAGTATCTGCCGGACAAAAGTTTCCGGCTTGCTGGAAGCCACAGCCAGCCTGATCCCGGCCTCCTTCAAATGTTCCAGCATTTCCGGAATGCCCGGATATACCTTATTTTCCAGAAGCCCGATCGGAGCAAACCGTTTCCGGTAATCCACAATGGCCCTGTCCGCCTGCTCCATCGTCATATCATAAAAATCCATAAAACTGTCCCGCAGCGGCGGGCCGATAAACGGCTCCAGTTTCTTCAGATCCGGCTCCCGAATCCCCTGTTGAAGCAATGCGAACTGTACGCTTTTGGTAATACCCTCTCTGGGGTCTGTCAGCGTTCCGTCCAGGTCAAAAAGTATAAATTGAAACATATCCGGCCTCTCTTTGGTTGGTTTTCTGTCTTATTTCTGTATTTATAAAAACTGTATCACAAAACCTGCGGCGTTTCAATCTTGTATCCGGATTTCATGGGACAAACGCAAGTGTTAGGAAATATAAACAGGAAGTGAGGACATAAGATTTTCTGACTGTTATGACGTTTGTCCTGTTATGTGTGCAGGATATTGATAAATATTGGCGGAAATACTATATCACCGGGAAAAAATCTGCATTATAATGACAGGCATAAAGAAAACCAAACAGACCTATACAGACAGGGAGGAAATCCATGAATTACACACATATTATATTTGATATTGACGGAACGCTGCTGGATACCGAATATGCCGTTCTGCATTCTCTGCAGAAAACCATCCGTCAGGTCACCGGTGCGGATATGGCCTGTGAGCAGCTTATCTTTGCCCTGGGCATACCGGGAGAAGAAGCGCTGAAACAGCTTTCCATCCCGGATATCCCCCAAACACACAAACTCTGGATCCGGTACCTGAATGAGCTGCACGATACCGTCCGCTTATTTGACGGCATTGAACCGGTTCTGGATACCCTTTCCCGCCACGGTCTTCATCTGGGAATCGTCACATCTCAGCGCCGCTTCCACTATCAGGGCGATCTGGGCAGCCATCCCATAGCCCGCCATTTTCAGACTGTGGTCTGCTCCGACGATACGAAAGAGCATAAACCCTTTCCGGAACCGCTGCTGTACTATCAAAAACAGGCAGGCGCCGCGCCGGAACAAATGCTGTATGTGGGCGACAGCAAATATGATATGGCCTGCGCCGAGGCTGCCCATGTGGATTTTGCACTGGCGGGATGGGGCAGCCGGGGCCGGGTGGACGCCTCCTGCGTGCTCCATACCCCTGCCGATCTGCTGAAAAAGGCCGGCTGTCCGGCTTAACCCTTTAGCTGCGCCGGGCCGTAAGCTGCCCGTCCGTTACCGCAATTTCTATGGTATCGCCGCTCTCCACCGCATCCGAAAGGATCAGCTTTGCTGACAGCGTTTCCACATGCTTCTGAATGAAACGCTTCAGCGGTCTGGCGCCATAAACCGGATCGTATGCATTTTCCACGATAAAGGCTTCCGCTTCCGGTGTAAGCGCCACAGAAAGCTCCCTGTCCGCCAGCCGGCGGTTCAGATCTGCCATAATCAGGCCGATAATGCCGCCGATATTGTCTTTTGTCAGAGGTTTAAACAAAATGGTTTCATCCAGACGGTTCAAAAACTCCGGCCGGAAAGAACGATGCAGCTCCTCCATCACCTGGTTTTTGACTTCTTCTCTGATCTCACCCGTTTCATCGATTCCTTCCAATAGATACGGCGCTCCGATGTTGGAAGTCATAATCAGAATGGTGTTCTTAAAATCTACGGTACGTCCCTGAGAATCCGTAATCCGTCCGTCATCCAGTACCTGCAGCAGCACATTGAACACATCCGGATGGGCCTTTTCGATCTCATCAAACAGGACCACCGAATAAGGCTTTCTTCTGACCGCTTCTGTCAACTGTCCGCCTTCCTCATACCCCACATATCCGGGCGGCGCCCCGATCAGTCTGGATACTGCATACTTTTCCATATATTCACTCATATCGATCCGCACCATATTGGTTTCATCGTCAAACAATGCGGCCGCCAGCGCTTTGGCCAGTTCTGTCTTGCCCACACCGGTAGGCCCCAGAAACAGGAAGGAGCCGATGGGTTTCCCCGGATCCTTGATGCCTGCCTTCGAACGGATAATGGCTTCCGTTACCTTTGTCACGCCCTCATCCTGTCCAACCACACGTCTGTGCAGCTCTTCATCCAGATGCAGCGTCTTATTCCGCTCGCTTTCCGTCAGTTTTGCAACCGGGATACCGGTCCATCTGGAAATGATTTTGGCGATTTCTTCCTCGGAGACATTTTCGTGCACCAGAGAGAGCGCCTGCTTTTTCGTATTTTCCTCTTCGATCTCCAACTGCTTTTTCAGGGCAGGCAGTCTGCCATAGCTGAGTTCTGCCGCCTTTTCCAGATTGCCTTCTCTCTGGGCGATCTGAATCTGTCCGTTCAGACTTTCGATTTCTTCCCGCAGTCTGGACAGTTTTTCAATGGACGCTTTTTCATTGTCCCACTGTGCCTTCCGATTCTGAAATTCAGCCTTCTGCTCCGCCAGCTCCTTCTGCAGTGCTTCCAGACGTTCCCTGCTCAGCCGGTCATCCTCCTTTTTCAGGGCCGCTTCCTCGATTTCCATCTGCATCACCCTGCGCTGCAGCTCATCCAGCTCTGTAGGCAGAGAATCCAGTTCTGTTTTAATCAGAGCGCAGGCCTCATCCACCAGGTCAATGGCTTTATCAGGCAGGAAACGGTCCGAAATATAACGGTTGGAAAGAGTAGCTGCACTCACCAGCGCACCGTCCATAATCTTCACGCCATGAAATACCTCATACCGCTCTTTCAGTCCCCGCAGGATGGAAATGGTGTCCTCCACCGTTGGCTCTGCCACCATAACAGGCTGGAACCGGCGTTCCAGCGCCGCATCCTTTTCGATGTACTGTCTGTATTCATCCAGTGTGGTGGCGCCGATACAGTGCAGCTCTCCTCTGGCCAGCATAGGCTTTAGCATATTTCCGGCATCCAGCGCCCCGTCGGTTTTGCCTGCTCCCACAATCGTATGCAGCTCATCGATGAAGAGAATGATCTGCCCGTTGCTGCTCTTCACATCTTCCAGCACTGCCTTCAGACGTTCCTCAAATTCGCCTCTGTATTTGGCGCCGGCCACCAGCGCTCCCATATCCAGTGCAAATATTTTCTTATCCTTCAGTCCCTGGGGCACATCCCCCCGCACGATCCTTTGTGCCAGTCCTTCCACTACGGCAGTCTTTCCCACACCCGGCTCTCCGATCAGCACCGGATTGTTTTTCGTCTTGCGGGAAAGGATACGGATAATGTTCCGGATTTCATTGTCTCTGCCGATCACCGGGTCCAGCTTCTGCTGTCTGGCCCTTTCTACCAGCTCCTGCCCGTACTTTTCCAGTGTATCATAAGTAGCCTCCGGATTGTCGCTGGTCACCCGCTGATTGCCCCTCACTGTGGAAAGCGCCTGCAGAAAGCGCTCTTTCGTAATGCCGTACTCCTGCCAGACCGCCTTGATCTCCCGGTTGGGATATTTCAGCATGGACAGAAACAGATGTTCTACAGACACATATTCATCCCCCATCTGCTTTGCCTCGTCCTCTGCACTGATCAGCGCCTTATTCAGATCCTTACCCATATAGACCTGCCCGCCCTGCACCTTGACCCGTTTTTCAATGGCCTGTCTCGCACGGTCCAGCATATGCGGCGCATTGATTTCCATTTTCTCGATCAGCTTTAAAATCAGACTGTCCTGTATGGTAAGAAGGCTGTACAGGAGATGCTCCTGCTCAATTTCCTGATTGCCATACTCATACGCAAGTTTTTCACACATTTCCACAGCTTCCACGGATTTTTGCGTAAATTTAGAAATATTCATAACCAAGCCTCCTTATAGTTTCTAGCTTTAGTGTTTGCCTGTTCTACATTTTCTATAACATTTTCTTTACAGTCACAATATAACACTTGTTGTTAGCACTGTCAAGTAGTGAGTGCTAATATGATATAAATTATTTCTAAAATAAAAATCCCGCATCCCCTGATCTCTCAGAGTCTGCGGAATCAAACGCTTTCTATTATTTTCACTCTCCCAGTGCATCCATCAAATCCAGATACATCTGCGCCAGGTCTTTCCTGGGATGCCAGCCCAGGCCCTCCAGTTTTTTCCCGGAAAGCCTCAGTCCGGTTTCTGCTGCATAGCCATAGCAGTTTTCTTTGGGAATCCGGCAGATCACCCGGCTCTTTTTGCCTGCAATCTTTTCCGCTACCAGCTCCGCCATCTGGCGGATGGTCATTGTGTTGGCTTCGTTGACCACATTATAGGCTTCGCCGTCTGCGCCCTGTTTCAGGATGGTGAAGATTCCTTCCACGGCATCGTCTATGCTGCAGTAATTCCCCATAGAGTTGCCCTGTGTATGGAGCACAATATCGCTGCCCGCTCCGGCCGCCCGTGCAAACTGGGCGAACACGCGGGATTCTTCCGCAGACACACCCCTGCCGAAAGTCTGGGCAAGTCTGGCAATTTTAACAGGCACTCCGTACTCTTTACAGTACGAAAAACAGATCTGCTCTGCCATACGCTTTCCCAGCGGATAGCAGCTCCGGACCTGAAACAGCGCAATGTCACCCAACTCTTCTTCCGCCACCCGATGACCGTCTGAACAGTCTATGTTTCCATAAACCTCCATGCTGGAAAGGTATACCATACTCCTGATCTGACACCGCCTTGCCAGCTCCAGTATGTTCTGGGCCGTATTGACAATGCTTTCTGTCACTTCCACCGGATGTGCGATCATCTCTGCGGATTTTGTCACAGATGCGCAGTGGATGATTTCATCACAGTCTGCCTCCAGCGCCGCCACCACCGCCCGGTCCGTCAGATCCGCCCGGACGATCGTGACACGATCCCCGAACTCCTGAAAGCGTCCGGCAGCCTTCTCCACATTGCGCACCAGAGCGATCACCCTGGCTTCTTTCTCCCTATGCATAATATAATCCACGCACATGGAACCAATATAACCGCTGGCTCCTGTAATCAGATACACTGACATTTGCTTTTACCCTTTCTGTATCCTTCCCTTTGACTGACTGCCATTTTATTCCCGCAGGCAATGAGTGAGGCGGATGCGGGGCCGCAGAACATTCAACTTTCCAAAGCCAGGATTTTTTTCACCGCTTCTGCCAGATCAGAGGCTTCCAAATCCGGCTCTGCATCATATTTTCCGTCTTTTCCCGCCTGCCCGGTACGGACAAGCATGGTTTTCACTCCTGCATTTTTACCCGTCTGTATGTCTGCGGTACTGTCTCCGATCATCCAGGACCGGGCCAGATCGATATGATGCCTCTCTGCCATCTCTTCCAGCATGCCTGTCGCCGGTTTTCTGCAGTTGCAGGGAATCTTATACAGCGGATTTTCCTCCGGATATCCTTTATCCGGATGATGGGGGCAGAATATGATATCGTCCAGATAGGCGCCCTGCTCTCCCAGCAGCACACTCATCTTCCGATGGATGTTCCTCACATCCTCCAGTGAACACATTCCCCTTGCCACCACCGGCTGATTGGTAACCACTATGGCAAGATACCCTGAGCGGTTGATCTCTCTGACCGCTTCTGCCGCACCCTCTTCCAGCTCCAGCAGGCTGTCTGTATCAATCAGTCCTTTGTAGCGGTTCAGTGTACCGTCCCGATCCAGAAAGATGCATTTCTGACGGTTGCCCAGATTCCGGGCCTGCCAGAGCCCCTGTTTCTGCTCCTCACACACATCATGAAACCGCTTCACGGTCCCGGCATCCTTCACATATTCTGTGCTCCGATAGCCGTAAACTCTGCCTGTGCCGATGGCAGGAAACAGCAGATCATGCTCCAGATCATACTTTTTCAAAGCGGTGATCTGATCCAAAAGCTGCTTTGACAGTACAAAAATACCTGCATTCACACAATTGTCATACCAGTACTTCCGTACATTGGTTTTGGAATCAAATCCGGTCACCCGCTCCTCTTCATCCAGAACCACCAGATCAGAGTCAAAGGGATGGGCATTGGGATGCACCAACAGCGTGGCAAGCGCCTGATGCTTTTCATGAAACCGCACCATCCGCTCCACATCGATATCAAACATCACATCTCCGAAGATCAGGAGAAAGTTGCTGCCGGGCAGACTGTCTTTCAGGCAGTACAGCGCTCCTGCAGAACCCAGCGGCTCTTCTTCCTCAATATACCGGATATGCATGTCAAATGCAGCGCCGTCTCCGAAATATGCTTTTACTTTATCTCCCAGATGTCCGATGATCAGGACCACATCCCGGATGCCGTATCTCCTGATACATGCAAGCTGCCATTCTATCATCGTCTTTCCGTTCAGGGAAAGGAGAGGTTTGGGAATCTTATCTCCTGTCAGCTCCCGCAGCCTGGTCCCCTTTCCGCCCGCCTGTATCACTGCCGTATATTCTGAAAGCATTTATCCTTTTCCCTTTTCTCTGCGTACTTCTTGTATCGTTTTTCTCACTGCCGCATCCGAGTCATAAACGGCCTTCCAGCCTTCGGCGTGTATCTTATCCAGACAATAACGGAACCTGGGCACATCCCCCTTCCAGCCGCCCTCGCCTCCGGTATATTCGTATTCCACGGAAGAAAGTCCCATCTCTTCACACAGAATATCCGCGATTCTGGTCACGCTGGTGTCTCCTTCCACACCCAGATTGTAAAGCGCCACCCCGGTCTTATCCTGATCCAGTGCGGAAGCAAATTTCATAATGGCCTCCACCAGATCAGTCACATAAATATAAGGCTTTGTCTGTTTTCCGTCTCCCAGAATCTGCAGTCTGGACGGATCTTTTTCCAGCTTCCGCATAAAATCAAAGATCACGCCGTGGGTCAGTCTGGGGCCGATCACATTGGGGAAGCGAAAGACCAGTGATTTCATATCGTTCATATAGGTAAATGCACTGATCAGCGCCTCACTGCCCAGCTTTGCCGCCCCATAATAGGAAACCGGAGCCAGATTCGGCGTATTTTCATCCAGGAGTACATCCCGCTTATCCCCATACACCGCAGAGGTAGAAGCAAAAAACAGCTTTTTCACCTGAAAGTTTCTCATGCAGGCAAGCACCTGATAGGTGGTGGTATAAGTATTTTGATATTCCACCCCCGGATTGGCCGCACTCGCCTGAATGTCAGAATTGGCCGCCAAATGATAGACTGCATCCGGCCTGGTCTTTTCAAACACTTCTGCCAGCGCATCCGCATCCGACGCATCCCCTTCCCACAGAGTAAATCCATCCTGACCTTTTAAATGTGCTATATTTTCTCTGGTCCCCAGGGAAAAATTGTCCATACAGCATACTGTATGTCCTGCCTTTAACAGAGCGTCGCATAAATGGCTTCCGATAAAGCCTGCACCGCCCACTACCAATGTTTTCATTGTTTCACCCATCTTTCCATATTATTTTCCAGTGTCCTGTATCGTTCCTTTTATAAGCTATGAGCGATACAAAACACTAATCCCAGTACTTGTCTCCGATATAAACAATAGAACTTCCGTCATGCTCAAAGGAAAACGGAAAAGGTTTCAGCCGCAGCCTGTTGGTCAACAGCGCCTGCTTTTCCTTCGGACAGTAAAACAGCAAAAATCCGCCGCCGCCCGCGCCCAGCAGTTTCCCGCCCAGAGCGCCGTTTTCCATTGCCGTCTGATACAGCTCATCAATCCGGCTGCTTGTAATACCCCCGGCCATTTCCCGCTTGCGCTGCCAGCCCTCGTCCAGAATCGCTCCGAAATCAGAAAGCGTATTGGTTTCCAGAGAGTGTTTCATCTCTCTGGCCAGCCGGCACATCTGTTTCAGGTTTTCCGTTTTGTCTGATTTTACCAGATTATGTTTCTGTTCAGCAAGGATCTGATTGGCATCATGGGTAATCCCGGTATAAAACATCACCAGGTTTTCCTGCAGCTCTTCCATCGTACCGGCTCCTGCAATCACCGGTTCCACCGATACCGTATCATCCTGATGAAAAGAAATAAAATTCAGTCCGCCGAATGCCGCCGCATACTGATCCTGCTTTCCGATAGGATTTCCCAGTTTTTCGATTTCCACACTGCAGGCCTCACGGGCCAGATCTGCTTTGGACACATATTTTCCTTTGTAGCAGTACAGGGTATGCAGCAGTCCCACCGTGAAAGAACTGGAAGAGCCGAGTCCTGTCCCGCTGGGCACATCAGCCGTACTGCCGATTTCCACACCGCTGATTTTTTTGTCATTCAAAACACAGCGGAAAATGGAATGATTGATTTCATTGATATCACCCACGATCTCAGTCTGGGAATATTTTAACACAGTTTCTCTCTCATTAAAATAGGGGTGGATATTCAAATACATATATCTGTTGATCGTGGTACTCAGCACACAGCCGCCGTGTTCCCTGTAAAAATCCGCCATATCGCTTCCGCCGCCTGCAAAGCTGATACGAAACGGTGTTTTTGTAATAATCATAATTTATTTCCCTTCCCGGAGTCTTTCCGACAGATTTTTGCTTTCCCGGAGAATCCGGTCCATATTCCAGTACTCGAAATTTCCGAAACGGCCGTTCAGACAGACGCCCTGACCATTGTAATATGCCCGGATTTTTTCCATATTGGACTTATGATGCAGATCATACAGTACATAGGCATATTGATGTTTGGTGATCCGGAGCACTTCCCCATCCTCCGGCTTCTCCACAAACCCGATCTCCTGCAGTCCTGCAAGGATCTTCTCTTCCAGTTCTGCCTGTTCCAGCCGGTCGATCCAGTCCCCCTGCCGGTAAGTCACTTCCACCATATAGGTTGCGCCGTCGCTCTGATAGTGTTCTCCCAGAAAATCCATCTTGGAAATCCTGTGGAACAGAATCTGCTTTTCCGCAATCATAAAGGCAAAATTATCCCCTGATAAGTCTTTTTCTGTTTTTACAAATGCGATCAGGATGGAATTGTATTTCAGATCTTCCACATATCTGCCGATCTGTTCCCCGGCGTCTCTGTAAAGCCGGGTAAGCTCCTGTACCGGAATGGTGGACACCAACAGATCTGTGGCCATCTCGCCATCCTGGGTCCGGATCAGATAACGGTTCCCATCCTTCCGGATGCCTTCTATTGTCTGGTTTACCAGTATCCTGCACCGGTCCGTCAGCCGGTCCGCAAAACCTCTGACCACCGACTCGATTCCGCCTGTTGCAGGATAATCGAAATACAACTGGTGCACATAGCCGTCCACTGTCTCCCCCGCCGCGCTCCGCATGATCTCCTCATCCGTAGGCTTGGGAATCCGGTCCACCATCTGCGTATCCATAAAAGAAGGATCGTGCTTCCAGATCTTTTCATTATAGGGCCGCAGATAAAGATTGGTGATGCCTTCCCCGAATGTGCGCAGGAAAAACTGCAGCATATTCTCTGCCTCATACTTTTCATAGGGATTGTTCTGGAAAGCGGTCACACAATAATTCAGATCTTCCTTCGGCAGCTTGGACAAATCATTCTCAAAAGGATACTGCACATATCTGCCCTTGTGGATGATCTGATTGGACCGCCGGAGCTGATTGGTCTCCGGAGTTACCTCCAGCATCAGATTCAGCATTTCCTTATCTTTGGAAAACAGGATATGAGGCCCGATGTCATAAGTATACCCTTTTGCCTGTATACTCCGGCACAGACCGCCGATCGCATCCTCTTTTTCCAGTATGGTGATCTCTTCGATCTCCTTATCTTCCTGCATAAAATAGGCCAGGCTTAACGCCGATAAACCGCCGCCCAAAATCGTCATTTTCATATGGGGTTCCCTCCTGTGCTTCGATCGTTACTATTACCGTTTCTATTGTAAAAAACCGTGCTGCAGGATGCTCTGCCTGCGGCAGGCCGTTTCGCTGCATACAGAATTATAGAAATCCGTCCACCAGTTCTTCCACTCTGCAGTCCAGGATTTTGCTCTCTGCAATCTTCATATCGGCCAGTTGCCCCTTTATCTGTAGGCCATACTGTTTGTTGGCGATCAGATACACTGCATCCGGATACTTCTGCACCGCCTCCTGGGGAGACAATACCGGTACGCCGTTGATCTCTTTTCCCTGTTTTTGGGGGCTGTTATCACAAAATGCCGTAATCTCATGGTGAAGGGCTGTTTTCAGCAGAATCTGCAGATTGCTCCCGTGACTGCCTGCCGAAAAAATAATACAGCACCCACAGGACTGCAGCCGCTCAGACAGGGCCTGCCGCTTTTTCTCCATACCCGCTTTCTGCCTCTCCAGCTTGTCTGCAAACCGCTCTCCCGACTCAAGAAGCACATCCAGATAGTCCAGTTCATACGCATCAAACAACGCACGGCAAATACCGCCCTGCTCATATCCTTCCCGTATCTCCGCATAAAAACGTTTTACAAAATCCGGCCGCAGCCCCTTTGCAAGGCGCTCATAAGTCACAAAATAGCTCCTGAACAGGGCATGATAATAAGCCGGCAGAACCCGCTCCCATGTCCCGGTATCTCCGGATAGCCGGTCTTTTACAAACTTATATTCTTCACACATCACAAAAGTCCGGTTGGGATTGTTCACCGAAGCATTGGGATTGTCCCTTCTGTAATGGTAAAAATAATCTTTCAGCAGCATGATACGCCGGGCATAACAAAAAGTCTGGAACCAGAAGCCCACATCCTGAAAAGCGGCGCCTCCCGACTCATTATGCCGTATCCCAAACGTTTCCAGAAAACTCTTTTTATAAAGTCCTGTCCATGTATACATATCCCATCCGAAATACCGGTTGTCAGACCTGGGGTCGATCACTTTTTCATAATCTTCCCCACACAGGGAAACAGCCTTTTCTGCAAATAAACGCGTCTTTCCCTCTCCCAGAAAAGACCGGTAATTTCCTTTGACCATATCCAGATCATAGCGCACCGCTGCATCATACAGCTTTTCCATCATATCCTCTGCGATATAGTCATCCGGTTCCACGATGGCCACATAGCCGCTGGCAGCAAGGTCTATTCCCAGATTTTTGGCATATCCCGTACTGCGTGCCGTATCTTCCAGTATCCGGACCCTGGGATCCTGTCTTTCATATTCCTGTTCGATCTCCAGTGTCCCGTCTGTGGAACCTGCATCCACACAGAAAATTTCCAGATCCGCCAGTGTCTGATGTACCACACTGTCCAGGCATTCCCGTATGTAAGGCTGTACATTTAAGACCGGGATGACTATGGTTACTTTTGGCATGTGTCCCTCCTGTAATGCTTTTCCAAAAATACATCAATATCCTTAAAATCCTGAAAACAGGCTTCTATCTTTTGAAGCGGCCAGTCCCACCATCGGATCTCATTGAGCTGGTCAATCTGTTCCCGTGTAAACCGGTATCGGATCACCCGGGCCGGATTTCCCACTGCCACCGCATAGTCGGGAATATCCTTTGTCACCACCGAACCTGCGCCGATGACCGCACCGTTTCCAATGGATACCCCGTTTAAGATAATCACATTCCTGCCGATCCACACATCATTGCCGATCCGGCACTTTTCCGGATTGAAATCCTCCCACTCCACCCCTCTGTTTACAATCTGAATCTGTGGAAAATGGTAAGAAGAATACATAAACTCATGGGTGGACACATAATTCATAGGATGGTTGGGCACCACACAGGAACCTGGCGCAGTGCTGCAGAACCGGCCCACAGAAGCCACTTCACGGGAAGGCCTGCTGACCGGCCCATAGGAAAAACTGCTGTTTTCTTCTATCCCATACAAATATTTTTCCGGTATGATCTTTTTCATGGCTTCTGTAATTTCCGGTATCTGACTTGACACGATATAACAGCGGCCGGTTATATCCTCTTCCGTAAGCCGGGCAACAGACTTTACCGAAGGATTGTACCGGCAGAGCTGATTGTCCACCAGTACAATATCCCGGATCCCATATCTGTGTTCCAGAAGATACTGCACCAGCATCCCCTTTTCCCCCAATGGGACAATCCCGAATTTACGCATTCCGTCATCCAGACAATGCATGATCAGATCATTGTATTCCCTGTAAAACTCCATCTTCCTACCCTATCTCCATCGTTCTGGACATGACCTCATAAGAGTCCAGCACATAGTCGCAGACTGCAATTCGCTCCGGCAATACTCCGCCTTCCAAAAGCTGCTTCCAGATCCGGGTGGCATGCGCTTCATTGGCAATCACAAAGAAGCAGTCCTGATATAAGGCAAGCCTTTCAGGGCTTTCCACCCGCACTCCGTTTTTTTCACTGCCCCATTTTTGCTTATCATTGTCCATAAAACATCTGACTGTGCCGCTGCCAAATCTTCTCATGGCACACAGAATATCCATACCGATCAGTCCTTCGCCAAATATGACCACTTCTTTCCCATCCGTCATACGGACAACACTCCTGATCCTGTCCCGGCAGGCATCCAGTTCCCGTGCCAGTTCTTCCATATAATATTCCGGGGAAAGGTACAGCTTCATCAGATCCTGGTAGACATATCCGGACCGCTTTGTCAGAAATCCTTTCAGCAAAGGAACACGAAACTCTTCTTTCACCGCCTCCAGTTTTTCTCTCCACACTTCCCTGGCAGAATGCTTCAGCACATTTTTATATCTGGCAAATTTCTCATAATAAAACACATCTTCAAAGCCCTGTATGGAAAGCCTTCCCGCTTCCATGTCCTGTTCGATCAGATGATACTCCTCCATCATCTTTTCAATCATATTGGCCGAATAAACAGAGGAATTTTCATTGTCCCGCCGATAGTAATACAGCGTTTCATCCAGATACATCACCCGTTTGGCCTTTTGGACCGTCTGGTACAGAAATCCCTGGTCCTGAAACGCCGCACCCTTTGTTTCATGCATAAAGATCCGGTTTCCTGTCAGAAAATCCTTCCGGTAGATTCCCTTCCACATATAGCCGTCACAGATACGGAGCCCGTGACAGATCTCCTGATTAATCACCCGGTTATAAAACGTCCTGTCCTCATGATAAAAGGTGGGAATCTTCATATAAAACCGCTCTCCCCGGATATCCATAAACGCTTCAAAATCCGCTTTCACAAAATCCAGGCGATGCTCCCTGGCCTTATCATACAACAGCTCAAACATATCGGCCCGGATAAAATCGTCCGTTTCCACAATGCCTATGTATTCCCCGTTTGCTTCTTCCAGTGCCTTCCTGAAGCTGTATCCTGTACTGCCCCTGTCATCGTCCAGCAGCCGGATACGCCCATCCTCTGCCATATGCCTTTTGATAATTTCCCTGGTCCCATCCGTGGAAAAAGCATCCACACACAGAATTTCCAGTTCCTGCAATGTCTGGCCACGCACACTTTGCAGGCATTCCTCCATATAGGCGCCTACATTTTTAGAAGGCATCATTACGGAAACCTTAATCATCTGACTCTCTTTCTTATCAATCGCCATCTTTCTGTCTCTGCTTTCCTGTTGTTTTATCATTCTGTTATCGCCGTTATTACATTAACCGGTTGGTTGCAAAATGAGGATTGATCTCCGCATTAAAAATCCGGATTCTGTCTGCCGGAACCTGCAGGGCAAGAAGCTGGCGTTTTAAATCATTGTGATATTTGTCGTTGGCAATGACAAAACATGCATCCGGATACCCTTTGGCCGCATCCTCCACCGACACAATGGGTATCCCGTAAAATGCCGTTCCCTGTTTGTCTTTCTGATTATCACATACGGCAGAAATTGTGGCAACCCCGTTTCTGCGCAGCAGCATATGTAAATTGGTACCCTTATCCCCACAGCATACCAGCACCAGTTCTTTCTGCGCCCTGATCTCCCGTATAAAATCATGGTACATTTTATCTCCGGTCAGTACTTTATTTCTCAGCCAGTCATAAAACGTCCGCGGGCTGTTCAGAAGCAAAGCAATATCTTCGATTTCTTCCCCGAATATTTCCTGAGAAATCTTTCCGTTCCTAATGCCCCCACGCAGCAGTTCCACGTAACCTTCCATCTCTTTCCCGGTTTCCTCACTGTATGTCTTATGGCGGACAATCTTGGCAAGCTGTCCTCTGAACTGATGATACAGTTTCAGATAATACCACTGCATAAACGGCTCCATGACAGACTGATGAGATGCGATAAACTGCTCTATAAACCGGTATTCTTCCAGCATCATTTTAAACCCTTTCGGATTGTAGTCCGAAGAATTTTCATTGTCCCTTCTGTAATGATAAAAACTCTGATTCACATACATGGCCCGCTTTGCCAGAGACAATGTCTGATGAAGGAATCCGTTGTCCTGATATGCCGCACCCTTTGTCTCATTCAGCCGGATATTATGTTCCACAATATAACCCTTCCGGTAAAGACCCTTCCACATATAGCCGTCCAGCTCCAAAAGCTCCGGATACTCTGCCGGATGGATCACTTTCCCATAGATATCCAGTGTGGACAGGGAATGGATATTTTCGATGGCAATCTCTTCTTCTCCGTCCTCAATAAACATGGCGTAGTTGGCCTTAATATAATCCAGATCATTGGCCTTTGCCATTTCATACAGAGTTTCCATCATATCAGGAGTGATATAATCATCCGATTCCACAATGGCCAGATATTCACCCTTTGCCTGGGAAAAGCCCAGATTGTCCGCATAACCACTGCTGCCCATCGTATCATCCAAAAGTACGATACGACAGTCCTGCTGCTGAAATTCTTTGATGATCTCTCTGGTACCGTCCGTGGAACAGGCATCCACACAGATGATCTCCAGATCAGAGAGTGTCTGATTCCTCACACTTTCCAGACACTTTTTCATAAAACCCGCCACATTTTTGGAGGGGACAACTACAGACACCTTACACATTTTTTTCTTCTTCCTTTCTTATCTGTTCCGCCGCATCCAGTACAAAATCCTCCAGTACAAGTAGCGGCAGCCCGGTTTTCTTTTTCAGCTCCTGTGCAATCCCCTGCCCGCCCAAAGGCGTTATCAGCACTGCATCACAATCCGGAAATCTCTCCTTTGGAGAAATTACCGGAAGTCCGTAAAACTCTTTTTTGTTTCTGTCAATGCCATACAGAATCTCCACTTCTGTCCCTGCCAGTTCCCGATACAGCACTTCTCCGAACGTTCCCAGACCATAGACTCCAATGTGACGGATTCCTCTTTTCTGCAGACAACTTGCCAGAGTCCCTCTTTTCTGCTTGATCCACACCAGCCTTTCATACAGTACATGAGAGGCAAAGCATCCTCCTATCCTCCGGAAAATCCGCATATCCTGCCCCGCCTCAGAAGCATGCCGATAAATATCGACCAGCAGTTCCACAGTTTCCATATTCAGATTCCGGGCGATTCTCTCAAAGTACTCGCCTTCGATCCGTTCCACCAGACGCTTTTGCAGCAATGTATACTGATGC
This sequence comes from Lachnospiraceae bacterium, assembly GCA_009774625.1. Taxonomy (GTDB): domain Bacteria; phylum Bacillota; class Clostridia; order Lachnospirales; family Lachnospiraceae; genus VSOB01. Next base: position 2,930 of record VSOB01000029.1, on the reverse strand, counting down.
TCCCAGGCAAACCGCATATTGTCCCGCAGCCCCATCAGCGTCTGGTCTGCCATTTTTTCATATTTTCTGAAATTCTGATGTCCCAGCCGCAGACAATACAGCTCTACCGGGCAGACCCAAAACTGCCCTGCCGCCGCCATCGCCTGCAGAAAAAACGGAGGATCCTGATATCTCCTGTAAGGCGGAAATACAATCCGGTGCCGGGAAAGCAGCTTCCTTTCAAAAATATAATTCTGATAATGCAGATCATCCTGATAGTCGGAAAAAGCAACCCTTACCCCTTCCGTACCGGGCCTGCACACATCCCGGTGCAATTCAAACTCCTGATACTTTCCTTCCGTCAGAATCCTGCGGAAACTGCCGCAGACGGAAACAGAATGCTTTTTACAGGCATGGTACATGGTTTCCAGCGATTCCGGCTCCAGATAAAAGTCATCCGCATCCAGAAAGGCCACAAATTCTCCCCTTGCCAAGCGCAGCCCATAGTTTCTGGCCAGACCCGCTCCCTGATTATCCTGAAGCAGACAATGGATAAAAGAATAGCGTTCCGCATATTCCTGCAGGATTTTGAGCGTATTGTCTGTTGAGCCGTCGTCAATACAGATAATCTCTTTGGGAGTAATCGTCTGCCTGACGGCGCTGTCCAGACACTCCCGTATATAGGATTCCGCATTATAGGCCGGAACGATTATAGTAATTTTAATGTTCTCTTCTATGTCTGTTCCCTCCTGTCAGTCAAGTCATCACAGCGGCTTTGAAAGGACTGCCGTGTCAAATTCATCCGGAATGCGCATATACCCGATGTGCTCTCTCCGGCAATACTCCATCACTGCTTTTCTCACTCCCGCAAGACTGGCAAAATCATGCACAAAAATCATCCCTCCCGGATTCAGACGGAGCCAGAAAAATTCCAGACCTGCCAGAATAGGCTGATACAAATCTGTATCCAGACTCACAAAAGCAAACCGCTCCTCTTCCAGCCCTTTGGCCGTTTCCGGAAAATACCCTTTTCGGACAACCGTGTCCACATGATGTCCGATCTTATCCAGCACCACATCCACAGCAGTATTGTTAAAATACACTGTAGGAATGGTGTCAAATTCATGATCCACATTGTCCCGCTCATCGAAGCCTTCAAACGTATCAAACAGATAAAATTTCCTGTCAGGCAAAAGCCTGCTGATCATATGGGCAAAATCACCTCTGTACACGCCGCATTCTGCAATATGTCCTTCTACGCCGTTACGGTAGATCTCTCTGGCGGCACAGTCCAGCGCCGCAAACCTTATATTTTCGAAAAATCTGCCGTCCAGATAGGCATGCGGATCATAATGCATGGAAGGGGAGAACACATCCACGATCTGCTCCCTGTCCACGATCTCCAGTAACTGACAGCGAAGCTGATGATAAATGCTCTCCTGGTCACTGGCCAGCAAAACCATCATCCCAGTCAGATCCACTTCTTTTAACGCCTTCAGACTAAGAATATCCGGATTGTCCGATTCCTCTGCCAGTCCGTTATCGACAACATATCGTTCCGTAATTCCATATCGCTGATTCAGAATCTGTTTGATCTGCATTCCCCGTTCTCCAAACGGGAAAATTACAAAATCTTTTTTGCCGGACTGGATCAGCCTCTTCAAAACCCGGTTCGCTTTTTTAAAATAACTCATCTTACTTTTCTCCTGCCATACTGTATTCTATAATTCGTAAACGATATCTTCCAGTGAAACAACAGGACAGTCTACCCTCTCACTCAGTTTTTCTTCTATTTCGTCAAAATAGCTGATGGCTGTTACCACAATCACATCCACCGGAGCCAGCGCTTCTTCTGCCGATACCACTTCCACCTCGGCAAACATACGATCCGCATTCTGGTCAATAGCATACAGCACCTCTGTCTCTGTTCCTTTTAACTCATCCAGAAGCCTCTCGCCCGCATAGCTCAAGCCGTAAATTGCTATTTTCTTATAATTATTCTCTTTGAAATATCCTTCCAGACTTCTGCCTTCCTGTTTCAGTTTCAGCCACTGGTTCAGCATCTTCAAAATGGCTTCATTTTTCTTGATCACTTTAAAATCATAGTCCTGTCTTTTTGCTTTCTGGTAAGCCACTGCCCCTGCTCCTGCCGCTGCGCCCGCGCATGCAGCCATTGCCGACAATATCCCTTTTTTCATCTTCCATTCCTCTCTTTCTTTTCCTGTCTGTTTTTATACATATAATGTGATCACATTGCCGGAAGGATTTCTCTCCTCCAACATCCTGCGCATCTCATTCTGGTTGAAATAGCTGGATACCACGATATCCATATCTGGCCTGCTGTCTCTGATGTTGATGATATCATATCCTTCCAGTTTCTCTGTATGGCTTACTTTGCTGCTGTCGATAAAGATAAGCTGCCGCCTGGTTTCACAGGCAATCTCCTCATATACAGAAAAAAGCAGCCTGGTATGGTTTCCAGTCCCATAGATGCCCAGATATGCTCCTTCTCTGTTTTTCAGTCTGCCCTTTATCTTTTCCCTCACACCGCCGCGCCATTTTTTTTGGACTTCTGCCTCCTGCTTTTCAAACGGGAACGCCTCCATAACGGCCCGAAGATGAAGAAAGACTTCCGCCGTCAGCATAGGAAGTGCCGGATCTTCTATTCTTCGGCTGGCTTCTTCCATATATCCGTAAAACCAGAGCGCCGTCTCCTGATACCACTGCTCCTTCCGCAGACTGTCAGATAGCCGAATGCGGTCGATGAGCACCAGTATCCTGTCATACAGGTATCTGACCAGTATGCTTGCCAGAGAAAACGTCTGATATGACTCTATAAACTTTGCATTGCTCTGCAGGATCCTGGAAAAATCATGGAGTTGTTTCTCAGGAAATCATCTGTGCAGAGGCGAATTGTCACGATAACTGCGAATATAAAAAATTTCATCAAT
>VSOB01000028.1 GCA_009774625.1 Lachnospiraceae bacterium | reverse complement strand
ATATCATACAATTCCCTATTTGAAAACTAAATATGTTATGATAAAATGGTTTATAATTAAGCCATACAAAAATTTGCACAGATACAGTGCGTGGGAGCTTGCCCAAAAAGCACTGTATCTGTGGAAATTTTTACAGGGCGCGGCCCGGCATTGGGTAGTTGCCTCTTTTTGACAACTACCCAATGGCTACCAATGGACATCCCCAACACGGAGGCATAAAACGTATGAACACATTTTTCATTGATAACATAGAAATCGGCGGCAGCCTTCCTCTGGTCATCCCGGAAATCGGCATCAACCACAACGGTAATCTGGAAGTGGCAAAGGAAATGGTCCTTTCCGCCCACAGAGCCGGCGCCCGTCTGATCAAACATCAGACTCATGTAGTGGCCGACGAAATGAGCGCCGCTGCGAAAAAGGTCATTCCCGGCAACGCAGACATCTCCATCTATGAGATTATGGAAAACAGCGCATTGTCCGAAGAAGAAGAGCGGGAACTGAAAGACTATACCGAGTCTCTGGGCATGGTCTTTTTAAGCACACCCTTTTCCAGGGCAGCCGCTGACAGACTGGAGTCCTTTGGCGTAAAAGCCTACAAAATCGGCTCCGGCGAGCTGAACAATTATCCTCTTATCGACCACATTGCCCGCTTTGGCAAACCTATGATCGTTTCCACCGGTATGAACGACATCCCGGCCATTGCCCGCGCAGTGGATATTCTGGAAAAGCATGGGACACACTATGCATTACTGCATACCACCAACCTCTATCCCACTGCCCCGGCGCAAGTCCGTCTCGGAGCCATGCAGGCACTGATGAAAGAATTTCCCCATGTTCCTGTAGGGCTTTCCGATCATTCTCTGAATAACAATGCCTGCATCAGTGCCATCGCATTGGGTGCAAAAATAGTGGAACGTCATTACACAGACAACATGGACCGGACAGGCCCCGACATCGTCTGCTCTATGGACGAACAGGTTTTGGGCGATCTGCTGCAGGCCGCCCGTGAAATCCCCCTGATGCTGGGCGGGGAAAAAACAGCCCTGCCGGAAGAGCAGGTTACCATTGATTTTGCCTTTGCTACCGTAGTTTCTATCCGTCCCATAGCCAAAGGCGAGTCTCTCACCCGCGAGAATATCTGGGTCAAACGCCCCGGCACCGGTTCCATCCGGGCAGAACGCTATGAAGAACTGCTGGGCCGGAAAGCTGCCGGAGATATTCCGTGCGACACTCATATAGACTGGGATATGATCGGAGAATAACATGAAAAGTATTGTATTTATTACCGGCACAAGAGCCGATTACGGCAAGCTCAAACCGCTGATGCAGGCTGTGGAGCAGTCGGAACACTTTACTCTTTATATCTATATTTCCGGTATGCACCTTCTGGAAAAATACGGCGGTACTTATCATGAAGTAATCAAAGACGGCTACAGCCATGTGCAGGTAGCCTTTGGACAGCATTTTTCGGACAGCATGAGCTATAACACAGGCAATGTGATCTGCGACCTGACCGGTTATGTAAACAGCATCCAGCCGGACCTGATCATAGTCCACGGCGACCGCATTGACGCACTGGCCGGCGCTATCGTAGGCGCCCTGAACAATATCCGCGTGGCCCATATCGAAGGCGGTGAAGTATCCGGCACCATCGATGAATCCATCCGGCATGCCATTTCCAAATTTGCGCATTTTCATTTTGTTTCCAATGAAGAGGCCAGGATCCGGCTGATACAGCTCGGCGAAGCACAGGAAAACATCCATGTCATCGGCTCTCCCGATATTGACATTATGCTTTCTCCCGATCTGCCTTCTCTGGCCTGTGCCAAAGAGCGGTACGATATTCCCTTCGGGCAGTACGGCATCTTAATGTACCATCCGGTCACGACTGAATTTCCCGTAATCCGGGACTATATCCGGGAACTGGTGGACGCGGTCATCGCCTCCGGCAGACACTATATCGTCATCTATCCCAACAATGATCTGGGAACGGAAATTATCCTGAGCGAATATCACCGTCTGGAAGGAAATCCCAACTTCCGGATTTTTCCTTCCATCCGCTTTGAATATTTTCTGACTTTTCTGCGGCATGCACAGTTTATGATCGGCAATTCCAGTGCAGGCATCCGGGAAACCTGCGTTTATGGCGTACCCAGTATCGACATCGGGAACAGACAGTCGGGACGGTATCTGCCTGACAAAGTACAAAATATCCAACATGTAAACGCCGGCCGGGAAGAGATCCTCTCTGCCATCCATGACATTGAGCATTACCGCATACCCAGCAGAGACTTCGGCAACGGCAACAGCACCGCGCTGTTTATGGACATTCTTTCCAAAGACCCCCTCTGGAACAGTTCTCTCCAGAAACGCTTCAATACTTTGACCGATATTTATTAACGTCGGAGATGAAAAGGAACAAACCTATGATCGGAACGCATTCTGTACTGGCCATTATTCCCGCCAGAGGCGGCAGCAAGGGCATTCCCCATAAAAATATTGCGCTCACAGGCGGAAAGCCTCTGATCGCCCATACCATAGAGGCAGCAAAAAACTGTCCCTGTATCGACAAAGTGCTGGTTTCCACCGATGATAAGGAAATCGCCCAGGTCAGCCGTGCTTACGGCGCGGATGTCCCATTTCTGCGACCAGACTATTTGAGTTCCGACACAGCCCGGTCTATCGATGCCGTACTGCATGCCATTTCTTTCTGTGCCGGGCATGACAGACCCTATGATATCGCAGTGCTGCTTCAGCCTACTTCTCCCCTTCGGACAGGAGAAGATATTACGCATGCCCTGGACTATTTTATGGAACATAACTGCGACAGTCTGCTTTCTCTTTCCGAACTGGAGGAACATCCTATCCTGACCCGTCAGATTGACGCAGAAACAAAACGCCTGAAACCGCTGCTTTCTATGAAAAGCACAGTCAGACGTCAGGATATGCCGCCTTACTATCACGTAAACGGCGCTATTTACATCAATTACTGCCGGGATCTGACAGCAGACACCAGCCTGAATGATAATCATTACGGCTATGTCCTCCCCTTTCCTCACGGGCTGGACATTGACACCCCACAGGATCTGGAACTGGCCTCCTTTTATCTGTCCCAGGGCTGAAACCGGCCCGGTCCTATTGTGATCCGGTTTTGCCGCGGCCCTTTTTATACATTCCACTGCAACAGCTTTCCCAGAAACTGATGCAGTTTTTCTGTTTCCGGCCTGGTAAAGATCTGTTCACTTTCGCCATATTCCATCAGAGTCCCTTCGCAAAGAAATGCCACTTTGTCACAGGCATGGCGGGCAAATCCCATTTCATGGGTCACAATGATAAAATCCATTCCTTCTTTTTTCAGTTCATGAATGATATTCAATACCTCTGTCGTATACTCCGGATCCAATGCACTGGTCGGCTCGTCCAGTAATAGCAGGCGCGGTTTTGCTGCCACTGCCCTTGCCAGCGCCACACGCTGCTGCTGGCCGCCGGAAAGCTCTGCCGGCTTCTTTTTCCAGTCGTCCTTTAACCCAAATCGGGTAAGCAGCTCCATTGCCCGGCCGCAGGCTTTTGTATGAGAAAAGCCATGTACCTGTTCCAAAGGCGTTGTAATATTGGCCAACGCATTCATATGCCGGAACAGTCCGCCCTGCTGGAATACAAATCCCAGCTTTCTGCGGTATTTTTGCAGCGCGGTATCATCTGTCCCCACCTGCTCTCCATCCACCCATAAATCGCCTGTCGTCGGAGCGAGCAAACCGCCAAGTATCCGCAGGAGTGTGGATTTTCCGCCTCCGGAAGGGCCAATGACTGCCAGCGCACGTACCTCGTCGCAAAAATCCATAGGCTGTAAGATCGGGCGATTCTGCTCAAATTGTTTGGACAGATTCCGAAACTCAATTTTCATAACAAAACTTCCTTTCCAGCCGTTCGCTGACCAGAGAAATCGGCAAGGTCAGGCATAAATAAAGCATGCCTAAAAACAAATAACATTCGAACAGGCGGAAATTCACCGCACTGATCTCCCGCATCGTTTGTGTCAGCTCAATCACTGCAATCATGGAAAGCAGAGACGAATCCTTAATAATGGAAGCAAACTGCCCTGTAAGCGCCGGAAGTGTCCGGGCCACCATCTGAGGCAGTACGACATAACGTAAGGTCTGCTTACGGGTGAATCCGACCGCACGAGCCGCTTCTATCTGCGTACCTTCAATAGACAGCAGACTTCCACGGATAATTTCTGCAATATACGCCCCTTCAAAAACAGACAGGATCATGACGCCTGCCGCAAAACGATTCTGCACGCCCCATGCAGTGCCCACGATATAAAAAAACAGATAAATCTGCATAATGAGCGGCGTTCCGCGGATAAATTTCACATAAATATTACAAAAATATCTTACAACAAGCAGGGGCGAACCCTGTCCGGCAGCGCTCAGCGCTCCGATCACAAGACTCAGCAATAAACTGAACAGACTCAATCCTAACGTAACAAGAAACCCATCCCATACACGGATCCGGAACTCTCCCAAAAAGGAAAAATCCAGCTCTACCTGAATCGCACGGAGGGAAACCCAGAACAGCATGATCCAAAGTAACACCACAAACAACAAATTCAGCATAATTGCCGCCGAACTCACAGGCTCTTTTTTTGTCGTCCAAAATAATTTCCGTAATCGTTTCATTTGTATTCCCGCTTCTTCCTGTCGCTACTCATCCATGTCAAAAAACCACTGAAAACCAAATTCCTCAAATGCTTTCTTTTCTTCCGAAAGATATTTTTCTGTTAATTCCTCATAGCCGCCATTTTCCTTATATTGTACAAGAAAAGCGTTGATCTGCTCTAACAGCTCCTGATTCCCCTTCTGTACTGCAATCCCCCATTGCTCCGGATCCTGGAAAGGGATAAAGACCGCACTCGTTGTATCAGGATTGTTCTGCCAGTTCCGATAAATGGTCAATTGGTCATATATAAATCCATCCGCCCGCCCCTGGACTACTTCTGTCACACAAGCGCTTTCATCCGGCATTGCCAGGACTTCTGCCTTTGTCAGATTCTTTTCGGCATACATATGTCCCGTGGAACCGGATTTTACAGCTATCGTTTTCCCTGCCTGATTCAGATCATCTATGGATGTAATCCCGGAATCCGCATTGGCCAGAATCGCCAGAAGTGCATCCGCATACGGGTCGGAAAAATCAATCAGCTCTTTCCGCTCCTCTGTAATCGTCATAGAAGAAATCACAATATCTGCTTTCCCTGTCTGCAGCGCAGGGATCAAACCGTCCCATGCTGTATTTTCAATCCGCACCTGTCGCCCTGCATATTCTCCAAACGCTTTGATCAGATCCACACTGACGCCTGCCGGCTCTCCGGCCTCATCTCTGGTTTCAAACGGCGGATAGGCAAGCTCCATCGCTACGACCAGCGGTTCCGAAGCACCGTCCGTACCGGAATCGTCTGCCTGTGTGCCCGTCTTACCACCATCCGCACAACCGATTATGCTAAATGCCAACAATGCGGTCAATAACAGCAAATTGATTTTTTTCATGTGATGTATTCTCCTCTCATTTTTCCATTCATGTCCTCGTCCCTATTTTCGACACACTGTAATATACAATGACAGAATATAACAGAAAATTTAACTTGTAAAGGATGTATTCATCTATGCAGCGTTGTCAGGTGATGCGTTTGACTTTGTGCACAAATGCTCATGTACGGTAAAGAAGCAAGCAGCCGGAAACAAGAGACAGACCGCCATAGGGCTTGACAAACCGAATTTTATCTGTTGGCTTATTCAATAGTTATCGGAGGACTTATAATCGTAAATATAAGACCGGATAAGATAGCGGACATACGGTTTGTCGGAGGGTTACTCTTGGGTATGAAAGTGCCGGATAAGAAAACTGTCCCTGTTCGTTTTTCTTATCCGGTTATTTATTTACTGAAAAAGCAGGAGGAAAAGACAATGAATTTGCTGAATGGAAACATCAAGCCGATCTATCTCAAGTATTTGGCCGCTGCGCTGATTCTATTCTTCAAGCCTACCAGCCGTTTCGCATCTTTGTTTATGCAGTTATCTTTTATAAGATCGGTGGACACTTTTTTACAAGGATATCAATGCCTAAGCTGCAGAGTCCAGAGATTCATGATATCCTCGCCGCTTGACCATAGGCGGAAGCCCTCATCGGCGGAGCAGATCCTCCTGTTATTCCAATAGCTGATGAAGGATCTCCAGATCAGATGAGAGGTTTCCGTTCTTCCTTCATCCGCGCCCACATGCTCTCGCATCTGGCATTGCCATGGCAGCGATGTCAACTAAAATGATACAACATCAATACTCGCCTGCCTGATCCAAAATATATTTATATATAGCCTCGGCATCTGTATCCATAGCGCCTCTTTCATACTTTGAGGTTTCCTCATTCCAAAAGAAATCATAAAAGGGATCCATTCTTATAACACAAGTTTTTTCCTCTGGCCATTCGTTTTCCCTATATCGAATCCAAATAGCTACTCCGATAAAACTTTCATGGACTTTTGGTATCTTTTCCAATGTATCCTTAAAAGACAAGGACAGGACCTCACATACAGCTTCTAAATTTTCCGGGGAAACCGGCTCGATGTCCACATACAAATCAGAATAGTAAACGGAGGATGACTTGACGGGATAAATATAGTCGAAAGAATATTCCACATCCGTATTAGCAGCCCGCGTTTCAAATGCCTCGCGAAAAATGTCAAGAGCATACGTGTCTCTTAATCCGTTGGCAAAGCCCGGTACACCGAAACTCTCTCCCTTAACAGTGTTGAACGCAAAGAACTGCGTATTAGGTTCGTCTTTGGGAGATACCACATAAGCCTTGATACGGTATACGTCTGCTGTATAATCGTCACTGGATATACGCTCAGAAGCAATCACTACAAACTCTTTACCATAATATTTTGCCAGTGTCTGTTCTACATCACGATTGGACATGAGCAGGAAATCGCATGAAGTAAGCAGTAACGCCAGCGCACATACAAGACTGACAAACCATATTCTCGTTTTCATTTTACCTGCCATGTTCACCCTGCCTTTCACAGTACAATCCGACCAGTCGGCTCTGTAGTTCCAGCCCCTGTCTGTAATATTCCAGTAGCTGCACCGCGCTGTATTCCTGCTTGATATTATGGTCGGAATAGCTGTTTGCACTTGCCGGGTCTATTCCATTCCACAGGCGGCATTCTTCAAAATTATTGCTGCAATAATTCGTTTCAAAAAAACCGCCGCCAACGACAGACAATTCGTTCCCATCCGCCAAAGACTCCGCCGTTATTTCAATGCGGACAGATACATCATAGCGTTCTTTGGAATCGGCGTCAGCCGTATTCTCAAAAAAAGGTTCCTGCTCTATCGTTCTCTTGCTGATTTGCAGGCGGACTGTTTTCAGAACTTCTTCATATTCTTTTCCGTCATACTGGCTAACCGGAAACAGCAACATATTTTCTTTATAAGTTCTCTCGCTGATATATTGGTCAAAACCATAATAAAAACAGTACATTCCGCCATCCTGATAATATGGGAGTTCCTCAATGATAGCTTGTATAATGGTATACTCTGTTTCCTGCTTTTTACGCTGCCAGATTATCAGTGCAGCAATCAGCAGAAGTACCGCCAGGACAGGCAATATCCATTTCCTGCAAACACTTTTTCCAATTACGGGTTTCTCCATTTTCCCATATCCCTATCCTTGTGTAATCATCAACAACGCCAATGCCACGATACATCCCATGAGAGCCAGCAAACTTTAACCAAAGAACGCTTCCCCCTCTTTATCTAAAAAATTGAACAATCGTAACAAAAATTATAACAGAAATTTGTCTGTCGCGCGAGGGGAAGAAATGGAATCAGGCTTTTTTGACAAGTTATGTTATGTGGCGACTTCTCTTTTAAAGTTTTCCATTTGCGCCACTATTCCATGACGTTATATTCACTTGAAAACCAACTTTTGGTATATTCTGCAAGTGCGGGAACAAGCGACTTGATTTCTCTGCCAGAGGTGTTGATGCAGAGGTCGTAGCCCTCTTTCGCTCCCCAGGGGATGCTTGCCGTCAGTTCATGCTTTTTCGCCCGGTTTTTGTCAATTTGCCGCATCCGCCGTTCCATCTCTGCCAATGTAAATTTTTCCTGTTCCGCGGCCCGCTCCTGGCAGCGTTTGAGCTTGGATGGCCAGCCGGCATAGACGAAAATGCGGAGCGGATGCAGATGAGCCAGAACCGTGTCCGCACAGCGCCCGATGATGACACAATCACCCTGCTGCGCCAGCTTTTGAACGATCTTTTGCCGGGTGACAGTCACCATGATGGACTGCTCCATCACCTTATAGGGAATGGAAAACCGCCGCCCAACCGTCAGCGGATACGCCGCCCGCACATTGCTCTCTGAAACACGGGCCACATAGTCGGCGTCAAGTCTATGCTCCTTTGACTGCCAAATTCCCGACTGATGGTGATAATCATACTTTTTCCCCTTTGCTTAAACTGGATACCATTGCGCTCAGAACGACTTAACAATATGGTCGCAATCACTAACACAATTGCTTCATAGACAAGCAGTGAGAACCAGATCGCTCCATTGTCAAACATATGGGGCAGAATCAAGATCACCACTGAATTTATGATGAGGCTTCGTAAAATGCTGATACTGGTTGACAAACCAGACCGTTCAGTGGAATACAAATAGGCCGAAATCATCACATTGATCGCTGTTATGATAAATCCGATGGCAAACTGCGGGAGCGATGTTGCGACATATTCTGTTGTTGCGGTGTCAGCACCGAACAGCACGCAGATCTGTTTTCCAAGCAGGATAGCCAAGACGGTTATCACCGGAGTAGTGGCTGATGCCTTCGGGCAAAGCGTACCAGAATCATCAGCAGACCGATGGTTTGAAAAACGCCTGTGGCAATCGCCGCGCCCTTCGTTCCCATTGGCCATTCAGCTCTGTATTGATCTGGGGATTCCCCTTAAGCATTTTATGGACTATTACATTGAGAGCAGCAGTCATCTGCGCTATGCCAAGTTGATTGAGCGGGGAACCGCGCTGGCGAAAGAGAAGATTCAAACCATACAAAAGCGGCTGTCCAATTTGGAAAAAATGCAGGCCGAAATCGAACATAGCGAGTTGATTCAGCAAAGTGAGGATATGGTGCGGTGTAACTTTCCCGCTATGGATGTTTGGCTTGCCCCATGCGCCCCCAATGCTGCGGAACCTCATGTTTTTACCCAATTCCACAGCTTGATACGGATGGTGGAAAGCAGCGGACTGACCATTAACTATTTTGCTGGGCGGTTACTCCATTGCCAGGGGAACCAAAAGGAACTGTTTTTTTATATCGGGGTAGATATTCCACAGGGAATGCAGGATATTCCCGAAACTGTTTTTCATCTTCCAGCGGGTGAGTACCTTTGCTGTACGCAGGCAAAGCCTGCTATTGAGGACGCCGCAAATATCTTCACGGAACAATTTGCGCTGGACTATGAAAAGTTTGTGCTGGAATCTGAATTATCGCTTGGGGATTATGACTGTGCCGCACCTCCTTTTGAGCTTCGCTGTTCTCTCCCTGACAGGCAGATGCCGTGAAAACATTCAATCGTCAACGCGCAAGTCCAACGCTTTTATAATTTGATTCATGCTCCACCGGCCAGCTATATTTTGTACCGGCGTCACCCAGCACAAAGATACAGGGAGACTGACACCTGATCACATAGAGAATCATGTATCCCTACCGTCAGGATATAGCAGCGCATAGCTTTACCTCCATTTGCTTTGGTTCTCTTGGCATAGGAGCATTGTAAACTATCCCATTATGGGAGACAATAGGCTGAATAATTTTTTTGTTTAGAGTCTTTTCTTTTCGCTCATTTGACGATGAAACTAAAAAACGTCTGCACTGCATAGAACAGCGCAGACGTTTTCTTTCAAAGCAGGAGGGGACCGAAGCAGGAGCGTCCGGGGATGACCCGGGCGCTCCGTTCTCTTTGCCTTCCCTTTGGGGCGGCTCCGTTGGTTATCCTTCCCTGCCAGTATATACCAGCAGACGCCAACGGCGGCTTGTGCATCGGGCGTAGCTGCGTCAATGCACTGGGGGCTTGGGGGCCTTCGGCCACCAACAAGCTGCACTGGGTATATACCGGTGCATTGCTTGCTACTACTATCAGGGTTTAAAAATGAAGGTTGAATGTCCTTTGCGGTAGTGGTATACTTTGCCCACAACAATTCAGCAACTGGGGATTGCCCCTTAAAGGAGGATCTGCCATGAAAAAGCTGTTTACTGCCATCCGTCAGGGTAAGCTGGACGAGGTTGCCCTGATTTTGGATAAAAAGCCAGATTTGATTTCCTGCCTTGCCAAAGCCCCGCCCAGGAAGGATGACGGCCAATCCCCACTGATGGTGGCCATCAAGAGTGACAATCTGGAGGTGGCCCATCTCCTGCTGGACCGGGGAGCGGACGTGAACTTCGCCGACGCAGTCAACCCTTACGGCTCCAACTTTTCCGCCCCCATCTGGTACGATGCCATTGGCCAGTGCTTTATGCGGGCAAGACACACCGTAGGGCCTGGCCCGGAGCGCAGCAAGGGCTATTTCCTGCTTCTCCGCCGCCTGCTGAACATGAGAATGGACCCCAACCAGCAGACCTCCTACGGTCTCAACGCCTGGCGGAACACCCTGGACCAGTACGACCAGTTTGCCCACGATTCCTTTTCGGATTATTACCAGGAAACCGAGCTGGAGCAAAACCGGAGGTTGCGGTAGATGCTCAAGGCGGTGCTGGACGGCTTCTATGGCCTGGACTCGGCGAAGCTGACGCCCTACACGGTCAAGTACCGTGGGCGGGAGCACACTTACCATCCCCCTTCGGTGGAGGAGCGGCGGCGGTGCTATGAGACAAAGTGGCGGGAGTTAGAGCCGGTGCTTCGGGCCTACTACAAAAAGGCACGCTGATTTCCAAATTTGGGGAATTTCATCTCTTGGGTGAAATCCCCCTTGACAAATGCTCTCTTGATTTTGGATGGAGCAACTCTCGCCCTGCAATTCATCACTGTCCTCGCCTGCCACCAAAAAATCAGTGAATTAATAAGTCGCTTAGAGCATATATCACCGTAAGCCGCCTTATTTGATCGGAGGTCTGAGACTTTCACAGCCTTCATATCCTCTGTTTCGATTCCCTGTTTTCAGTGAAAAGGCGCGTATCAACAAAACATTGAATGAAGATTGACGGAAACCCTGTCAGATTATAATTCGTATGTAATGCTCAGACGAAAAATTTATGAGGTATCAATATGCTGTCAAATACATTACAAAAGGAGACCTTTATACAATCTCATACACAAATGATCCGAAAAGCGTTTCTGTGCGCTTTTCCTCATACGCTCCCGATTTTTGCAGGTTTCTGGTTCCTCGGACTGACCTATGGGATCTATATGAACGTTTCAGGCTTCCCTTTCTGGTATCCCGCTCTGATGAGCCTGACCATATTTGCCGGTTCAGTGGAATTTGTAACAGTCAATATGCTTCTTGGGGCATTCGATCCGCTTCAGGCACTGGCACTGACATTGATGATTAACGCAAGGCATCTGTTTTACGGAATTTCCATGCTGGACAGATACAAAGGAACCGGCTGGAAAAAGATCTATCTCATTTTCGGAATGTGTGATGAGAGCTTTTCCATCAACTACACAGCCCGGATTCCGGAGGACATCGACCGGGGCTGGTTTATGTTTTTTGTTACTCTCCTGAACCATCTGTACTGGTTTTCAGGCGCAACACTGGGCGGCATTTTCGGTTCACTGATCCATTTTAATACAGAAGGTCTGGATTTCGTTATGACCGCTATGTTCGTGGTGATCTTTATGGAGCAATGGTTAAAAGAAAAGCAGCATACCAGTGCCTTTATCGGGCTTGGCTGTTCACTGGCCTGCCTGTTTGTATTCGGTGCCGATCATTTCATCATTCCGGCCATGACCGCAATCTTCGCCCTGTTGACATTCCTTCGCAGACCGCTTGAAAAAGGAGAGACAGAACAATGACAGTATTGCAACAGTTTATTATCATCGGCATGGTAGTCCTGGGGACTGTGCTGACACGTTTCCTGCCCTTCCTGCTTTTCCCGGCCGGAAAACCTACGCCAAAATACATACAGTATCTTGGAAAAGTCCTTCCCTCTTCCATGTTTGGCCTGCTGGTCATCTACTGCCTGAAAAATGTGAGTCTCTTTACCGGCAGCCACGGCATCCCGGAACTGTTGGCAATTCTCCTTGTGACCGCGCTTCATATGTGGAAACGGCAGATACTTTTATCGATAGCAGGAGGGACCCTCTTTTATATGCTGCTGGTACAGTTTATTTTATGATGCGCCGTGGGTTTGTAGTTTTGCCCAAAAAGAGAGACGGGCAAAAAGCTATCGCCTTTCACTCGTCTTTCTCTACAAGTTGAGCCTTAATACAGGCAATCAGCTTTTCCTTGCTTTCCTGAAACCAGGGACTGTCCTTTTTCAGCCCTTCATGATTATACACATAAGAAAACAGGGAATTTTCCCCAAAGGCAGCCAGATAAGCACGAATCTCTTTCTGAGAAATGCCTTTTTCCTTCTCCTGCCCGATGGCCCGGATGGCCTGTTTGCATTCTTCCACGCTTCCGACCCGGTACACTCCCGGACAGCCCTGAAACCCGCTTTCTCCGAATATCATCATCGGCGTGCCCCGTATGACCGATTCCAGCACCACAGTCCCGTTTCCGGTAGCGCCGCAAAAACTGCCTTTTACCAACTCTTTGGAATCATAATCCGTACCGATCAGCCTTACATTTTCGATCTGATATAAGTCCTCATAAAATGTCCGATTCCGGTAAGGCTGTACAAAATGTTCTTTCACATACAATTTATACCCCATCTCTTTGGCGGCACGGGCCATAATCGCCACCGACAATTCCTGATCCACAAACACGCCCCCCTGCGGCAGAGATGTGGCTTCCGGCTGATAATGGAGAAAATAAATAATATAGGCTTCGCCCTTTTCCGGGGCGCCGGCCAGACGGTTATAGTACTCCGTATCCACCATTACCTTCAGTTTCATCCGTCCCCGCCGATAGTAGCGGTATTCTTCCCGGATGGCATCCATTCCCTTTCTGCGCTCCAGGCTGTTTCCTGCCTTCAGTACCTGCCATTTCAGACGGGACAGATTTTTTTTCAGCATTCTGGAACAGGACATTTCTCCCCGGAACAGCTTCCGCTTCTCCTGAATCTCCTGTTTTCTGGACACTCCCTGCAGCACCAGCTTTTCATTCGCCTCCCTGCTGCCGTGGCAGATCGTATCATAATACTGCGCAATGTCCTCCGGCAGTGTCAGCGCCTCCTCCGGCATATATCTGTATTTGGTTTCATACAGCTCCCTGGTCCTCTCCCATGCATTTTCCAGCGTTCCGGCAAGGAAATAACGGTTTTCAAAATTTGTGGAAATACACACGCATGTCCTGATATGATACACCTGCGCCAATGCGTAGATCACATAATCATGGGTATGATGAGGCGTATTGTTGAAAAACACATAATTGATCTCATGGGTCAACAGCATATGATTCCAGAACCGCAGATGCCGCAGATAGTAACGCATCCCCTCATCCATCGTATAAATATCCCGGTCAAAATTACGCACCAGCATCCGGATCGCCGTCAGCTCATAGGGGTGCATGGCTTCCAGCAGTGCCTTGTCCAGAGGCAGCAGCTCATTAAAATCCACGATCTTATCATATTGATTGTGCTCACAGATATCATAGTTCACGGGAATGTATTTATCCCCCGGATAACTGTCCGCACCGTCGTTGGTCTTGACGGTCATCAGACATTTATGAAAATCTATACTCTTATCCAGCTCCTGCAGCACCACCGACTGATATCCGCCTGCAGAATCCACTGCCTGAAAAAAGATATTTATCATGAAAGAGCCTCCTATTCCAGTTCCGCACCTTTTGATTCTAGTTCTGCGCCATCCCTACCAGCGCATCTTTGGGGAAAGATTCAGGCCGCTCCACGTCCTGAATTCTTTCCATGCGCTGTCCGGTCTGTTGCTGTTTTTTGATTCCAGTTCCGCAGCGCACTTCCCGGCGCATCCTACTTCGACGATGCGCTCAGGGATGCTTCTGTGATGCTGCCGTTTTCCACCCGGTAGATCAGGTCGCAGTTTTCGATGGTCTTGATTCTGTGGGCAATAATCAGCATGGTCTTTTTCCCGTGGAATCTGTTGATGGCATCCATTATGGCCGCTTCCGTATCATTGTCCAGGGCGGAAGTGGCCTCATCCAGAATCAGCAGCTCCGGATTGTGGTAGAGGGCTCTGGCAATGCCGATTCTCTGACGCTGCCCTCCCGACAGGCGGACACCCCGCTCTCCCACGATCGTATCGCTGCCTTCCGGCAACTGCCGGATAAAGTCCAAAAGCTGTGCCTCTTCCAGCACCTCCCGTACACGCTCATCGTCAATCTCCTCTTCCGGAATGCCAAAGGCAATATTGGCCCGGATGGAATCATCCATCAGATTGATGGTCTGGGGAATATAGCCGATATTGGCCAGCCATCCGGCATAATTGTCAAATACGCTTACATCCCCGATGCAGACCCGGCCCTGTTCCGGCCGCAGCAGCCCCAGCATCACATCCACGATGGTGGATTTACCGGCGCCCGACGTACCGATGATGCCCACCGATTTCCCTACAGGTATTTCCATATGGGCATCCCGGAAAATATACCGCTCCGAATTGGGATACCGGTAATCAATATGCTCCAGCCGGATGGGAGCCGTTACGGGCAGAGGCTTTGCCTCTTTCCTCTCAGTCCGTTTCATGTCATACTGCTCCAGCGGCATCTCCACATTTTCATAGACATAGTCCAGGGCAGGCTGGTAATAAGCGATGTTGGCCAGATAGGTGTTCATCCTGCTGGCACAGGGCATCAGTCTGGCCGCTGCAAAGGCAAAAGCCGAAAGCTGGGAAAGCATGCCTGTCACGGAATGTCCCGTCAGTATCATCACTGCCAGATAGGCCAGAATGGAACCGATACAAGTGGTTTCGATCAGCAGTTTGGGAATATTGGAAAACACATTGTATTTTCTGGTCAGCGCATAATATTTCTTGCCCTGACGCTGGTAGGTTTCCAGAAATGCATCTTCCTTGACAAATATTTTCACATCCTTAATCCCTGTCACCGACTGGAGAATAGATTTGTACATTTTGCTCTGCCGTATCCGTGACTGCTCCCCCACCCGCTTTAAGCCAGGCTTGATAACAGCCGTTACCAGTGCGGACATGCCAAATAAAATACCTGCAATGACCACTGTCATCCAGAAATCCACAAACAGCAGGGCAATGCAGAGAAAGGCAGCCACCACAGCCTCTGTCATAAACTGAATGCACTCCAGAATCAGCGTAAATACGCTGCCCGTATCACTGTATATCGTCCGCAGCATATCGGAAGTATCTGCATTCAGGAAAAATTCATAGGGTCTGTTTAAATAATTCTGCAGAAAGATTCCGGAGGTCCGGTACTGGTTATTGGTTACAAAGGTATACTGGACATAATACATAAACAGCAGATAGAGGTTTTTCACCACAAATAAACCGATCAGGATGCCGATCATCAGAATCATAAATTCCTCCGGCGATGTGATCTTAAGTCTGCTGCTGACCTCTGCAATCAGCGCATTTTCCGAAAATACCTCCGGTTCCACCACCACCTGTACCACCGGCAGTATCATGGAAATACTCATAGTTTCCAGCAAAGCGCCTATAATAATCATGAAGAACAGTATCAGTACCCTTCTTTTTTGTTTTTTATTTAAAATGGCATTCAGCTTTTTTACAATATCCATCCTTTTGTCCTATCGTTTTTTCTGATTCGTTTTGCGTTTACCGGCTCTTCTGAGCCTGATTAGTCTCCACAGGCCAAACAGCCGTTTTTTCCGTTTCCGGGAAGGGTCCGCATCCCATGTCTCCTGCAGATAAGCCTGCAGTATGGGACTTTCCGCAGTAAATTTCCTTACCCTGTGCCGCAGCAGATTTTGCCGCTCCTGCAGGCGTATCTTTATTGTCCTGCCCGGATACCAGAGCTGTTCCAGAATTTCGGAAAAGGGAAGTACCTGCTGGATATGCCGTTCCAGGAAATTTTCCAGCTCCCGGTAATCATTCTCGTGCAGATCATTGCAATGGATACAGATAGTATCCACACCGCCGGAAAGCACTGGCCGGGAACTCCTGCATGGTACAAACAGCAGTCCCCTGGTACGGTAAGGAATATTGGCATAACCGTCGGTAACGCAGGTAAATTCCAGATGCCGCAGTGCCTTGAGCGTATTTTTGTCATAGGTATGCCCCGGCGCCATAAACACAGGCGCATACAGCCCGTTCTGTTTCAGAATCTCCCTGCCGGCCCTTATTTTTTCATACTGGACCTCATAGGGCAGCCCGGCAAACTCACTGGCCTTTTTCAGTCCCAGCATACCGGAATTTCTGGTTTCATATACATGCCGGTATCCATGCTGGGCGATCTGCCACCCGCTCTGCTCCAAAGAGACGATGTATTCCCAGAAATCCGTATGGTATTCTCCCCGGCAAAGCCCTGCATCCCCATTGTCCGGCACCACTCCCACCAGCGGCTTTACCTTATATTTATCAAAAATAGCTTTTACTCTGTAGAATTTATTCCAATCCATATCCGGCGTAATATCATCCAGCCGGAAAAGACACACACTAATCATCCGTCAATGCTCCAATCAGATTGATCATGCCTTTGACCGCCTCCGCCTTCCACCCTGAGATTTCCTCACAGTCATAATAGTAAAGCTCTTCTCCGCCAAAGGACTCTTTAAATTCCGTAATGCTCTTTACCTCTTCCCGCAGCCCTGCGCCGCCCCAGTCATAGATGCGCTTTCCCATCTCCTTAAAATGCATCATATCCGCTTTGTGCAGATACCGGTTGGCAATGCCCACGATTCTGGCGCTTACATTCTCATTGCGGAACTGGGATGCCGACTGATAAGACCGGACAAAGTCATCTCCCACAATATAGGTATGATATACCAGGATCTGTCCGCCCTGTCTGGCACAGGTGATGGCAAACACACCCTCGTCTGCATAGGTTTCGATCTCTTCTTTATATTTTTCCCAGGTTTCTGCTTCCCCTTTTGCCGCCTCTCCCTTGCTTTTCCAGAACTCCATAAAAAACGTACAAAACGCCTCAATATCCTGTTCTGTGATCTCTTTGCCGATCTTATATTCCGCCGTGATGCCCTCTCTGGCTGCCCGGCGGATCTGATAGCGGCAGTCTTTCTGGCACCGGGCCACGATCTCCTCTTCGCTCTGTGTCAGATCGGTAATCAGTGTCCGCACCTTCCGCAGTTCTTTCCCGATGGGCTTTGCGGCTCCCCGGTACAGTATGATCCCGTCCAGCCCGCAGCTCTCCTCTGCGTACCAGACCTCCCGAAACGCCACGCCATGCTTCTTTCTACGATTTACCACCAACATAGTCTTTCACCCTGCCTTCTATTTCTTCCTGCCACAGTCTGCATACCTTTTCGGGACTCAGCTCCACAGCCAGCTTTGCCGCCTCCCGGCCCAGTCTCTCCCGGAGGGCCTCATCTCCCAGCAGACGGTCCAGCGCCCGCATCAGCGCCATTTCGTCCCCCACCGGAATCAGGATGCCGTTTTCCCCGTCCCGGATCACACTGCGGGGGCCGCCGCAGGGACAATCTGTAGAGATCACCGCCAGGCCGGTGGCCATGGCCTCCAGCAGCGCATTGGGCATCCCTTCATAGTCAGAGGCCAGCACAAAGACCCAGGCATCTTCGATCTTTTCCCGGATGTGGTTCTGACGTCCCATAAAATCCACTTTCTCCCCGATGCCCAGCTCCGCGGCAAGACTGCGCAGTGCAGGTTCCGTATCGCTGCCCGGAAGGCCCGCACCATACAGCGCCACTCTTACTTCCGGATAGTTTTTGTGCAGCCGGGCAAATGCCCGGAGCAGCATGGCATGATTTTTATTGGTATCCAGCCGCCCCACCATGACGATTCTGGCTTCTCGTTTCCCTGTAAACCGGGGCCTGACAAAACTTTCATCCAGCGCATTTGGCAGTACCGAGGCATGGGCCTGTACCCCTGCCGAAAAAGCCCGTTTGGCATCCTCCGTCTGAAAAACCACTCCGGCTGCTTTCTGAAATAACAGATTGGCCATCCCCATCTGCAGACGGGACGGATATTCTCTGGCAGGATCACTGCGCACCGACAAAATCACGGGAACAGACATCCGGCTCACAGAAAGCATGGCATACAGATTCATCTTGCCGATAAAAGACACGATCACGTCCGGCCGCTCCTGCTTCCAGATCTGCCGCAGCTTTAGCGGCCTGCCCATAATCCTGCCTGCTCTACCCGGTGGCATATGGGAAAGCTCCTCTTCCAGCAGCCTGCGTCTGGCCGGAAAAGACAGCTCGTATTCTTCCGGCAGCCGTCTGGAAGTCACCAGCAAAATCTCATATCCCAGGCTGCGGAAATGTTCGGCCAGATTGACCGCTACCCGTTCCGCGCCGCCCTTTCCCAGGCTGTTGATCAAAAATGCAATTTTTTTTCCTGTTTTTTTCTCTTTCATCCCGCTGACCTGTATCCGCAGACATCCTCGATATAATTCTTCCACATTCCGTTTATTTTATCAGGGTGAAGCGATAAGCTGAAACGATAAGCCGCCTGCCGCAGCCTCTCTTCCAACTCCCTGTCATCCAGAATGCGCAGCATGGCCTGCGCCATCCGCTTCGCATCTCCCACAGGAACCAAAAGGCCCCTCTCATCCGCGCCCACCAGCATCCGCGCCCCTCCGCTGGGACAATCTGTGGACACCACAGGAATCCCCAGCGCAAAGGCTTCCGCCACCGCATTGGGCATCCCTTCAAAATCCGAGGACAGCACAAAAAGCCGGGCATCCTTTATTTTGTCCGGAATCTCTCTGCTGTCCCCAGGCAGGCTGATCCGGTCTGCCAGCCTCAGCTCCCCGGCCTGCTTCTTCAATGCTTCCATACAGTCGCCGCCGCCGAAAATCGTCAGATGCAGCGGCAGCTCCGGCCTTTGCCGCACTGCGATGGAAAAGGCATCCAGCAAAAGCGCATGGTTTTTCACCCGGTCCATACGTCCCACTGTCACGATCTCATATCCCCGCTCTCCCTCATAAGGCTTCCGCACATACTCAGGCGACAGAGGATTGAACAGAATCCTGGATTTTTTCCGGGCCGCTTTCGGAAAGAACTCCCGTGCCCCTTCGGACTGAAAGACGATTCCGTCCGCCAGACAAAACAGCCCTTTTGCCAGCAGCCCCTGCACCCGGCCCGGATACTCCCGCCCTGGCGCACTGCGCACCGATACGAATACTTTAGTCTTTAGAAACAGTCCGGCTAAAATGGCCCGCAGATTGGTCTTGCCGATAAAGGACACCAGCGCCGCCGCCCGGTTTTTTCGCAGCAGCTTTCTCACCTGTGTGATCCGTCCCAGCGCATTCCGGATACGCCCTGCCATACTATGGACAGGAGGCGCAGACAGCACTACTTTGCGTACTTCCTTCTCCAATGGATACAAACCCTCGTCCTCTTCCAGCGTCACCATAAAGACCCGCCAGCCCTGCCTGCAGAAATAATTGGCAAGATTCACAATCACCCGTTCCGCTCCGCCTCTTGTAAGTGTGGCAATGTAAAATACAATCGTCCTTTTCATCCCCGGCTACCTCTGCATTTCCATTCTATTTTCTTTCCTATGGTCCGCAGACTCACTTCTCTGTGCAAAACATCAATGACCTCATAATCTGCATTCCGGTTATAGGTGTGGATTCCCACCGGATTGACCTGCGGTATGGAAAACTGCTCCGGCAAAAGCCGGAATGCCTCATGTTCTGCAAACACCTGTTCATCCAGCCGGTCGATCTCATACAGAATCAGCTCCTGTCCATAATAGTCCGTGCAGTTCTGGGCAGGGCGATATACCTTTTGGCCCTCCGTAAACACTCTGCCCCCCGGACGGACCACCTTTGAGCAGTCAGACACATAGATCCGTTTTATCCCTCCGGGGCGAAACCGCTCCTTCTCCAGTCCGAAGTGATACAGCTCCAGCCGTCCTTCCGTATATGTAAATGCAAAACAGCTCTCCTCCCCCTGCCTGCTTCCGGCATATCCCTCCGGCAGCTCTGCAGAAAACGTCAGAGTCGTATCCACTGCGGACAAGGGAAATAGCTGCGTCACTCGCTCCCACTCACCCGGAAAACGGACACATCGGTACAGTCTGACCTCTCCCGCATTTCTCGTCTCCGGCAGAAGATACATATACTTCCCATATTGGAATACCTGTGGATAAGAAAGATGAAACGGCTCTTCCAGCACCAGATAAGGCTTTTCCTTTGGCTCATCCAGATTCCGGCACCACAGAGTCCCCTTCATATCGGTCAGATCCTGTCTCTCATAAAACAGCCAATTCTTTCCCTGATATGTGAACAAAAACGGATCTGCCTGTGTGATATAGCGTTTCTGCGGTAAAAGCTGAAACCCGGACTGGTCGTGAAACACCGTCCTGCTGCCGCATCTTTTCCGCCAGGCAATCACCCAATATTCACAACGCTTCATCCGCAAAAAACGTTCCCCAATTCCACTCATGCCATTTCCTCGTAGCCTTTCACCATCTGTCTGATATCAAATCCCTTTTCCGTAAAAAGAGAATAGTCCGGCGCCGTCCGCTTCTCTCCGGTCAGTCTGACAATCTCATCCGCCCAGTCAGACGGCGGCGCCGACAGAGGCAGTTTATGCACCGACGGCGTCACCATTGTCTCCTGTCCTATCGCTTCCGATACAAGGCAGGGCAGGCCGCTGCACTGAGCTTCCACCAGGGCAATGGGAAGTCCTTCATATTTGGACGGAAACAAAAACAAATCCATAGCCTGCAGAAGCGCCGCCGTATCCGTCCGCACCCCTGCCAAAATCACATACTCCTTAAGCCCCAGCACCGTTCTCTTTTTCTCAATCTCTTCCCGCATCACACCGTCGCCCACAAACACCATCCTGGCATCGGGACACCGCTTTACCACTTCCGCCATCACCTCCAGCATAAACAGATGGTTTTTCACCGGCAGCAGATTGCCGATATGGCCGATGACCAAACGATTCTCCAGCCCCTCCTGCTTCCGCATCCTTTTCCTTATTACTTCGTTATAGGAAAATTCCTTCAGGTTGATGGCATTGATAATCACCTCGCATGGCCTGTCCCCATACAGCCAGACACCGGCCTCTTTTGAACAGGCAAAACGGCGGGTACAGAGAAGATTCAGCATAGGCTGAAACAGTTTATGCATCCGTACATTGGATGTACTGGTGGAATGGGAATGGGCAATCCGCACCTTCGCACCTCCCAGCCAGGCCGCCAGAAGATCCAGCGCAACCGTGGAAATATCCGTATGACGGAATACAATCTGATACCGGCCCCTTTTTACCACCTGATAGATTTCCCGGAAATTCCTGGCCGGGCTGACTGATTTCCTGGCGACATAAAACAGCCGTCCTCCCAGCGCCTGTATCTCTTCATCAAAACTCACATCCCTATGCTCATGCACGATAAAATCAAACTGCACCTTACTCCGGTCTATATTTCTGTAAACATTCATAATAAAATTCCCGATGCCGCTGGGCGACATGGAACCTACGATGTGAAGCATCCGCGTCATACATTATTTCTCCGATAAGTTCTCTTTATACCATGCAATCGCCAGATCGATCCCTTCCGCAAAATCATATTCCGGTTCATAACCCAGAAGTTTTCTCGCTTTGGAAATGTCCGCATTGGAATGCTTGATGTCTCCTGCCCGGTCCGGTCCGAACACAGGCTCTCTTTCTACGCCCAGCGCCCTGCACAGGTCATAATAAATATCGATCAGATATTCTCTGCCGCCATACGCAATGTTATATACTTCCCCTGCCGCTTCAGAAGGAGCCAGTGCCGCTTTCAGATTAGCCTCGATCACATTGTCAATATAAGTGAAGTCTCTGGACTGTCTGCCGTCTCCGTTGATGGTAGGCGCCTCTCCCTGCAGAAGCTGACGGATAAACCTGGGGATCACCGCCGCATAAGAGCCGTCCGGATCCTGCCTTCTGCCGAATACATTAAAATAACGCATGCCGTAAGTATCCAGGCCATACAGTCTCTTATACAGTTTCCCGTATTCTTCCCCCACCCGTTTCGTCACCGCGTAGGGAGATAAAAGATTGCCTTCCTGCCCTTCCACTTTGGGCAGTATAGGATGATCTCCATATACGGAAGAGCTGGAGGCATAGACAAACTTTTTAGCTCCCTGCTGCCTTGCCGCCTCCATCATATTGAGCGTTCCCCGGATATTGATTTCTTCATAGAGCTGCGGCATCTCAATGCTTCTTGGCACACTGCCCCAGGCCGCCTGATGCAGCACATAGTCCACGCCGTCGCAGGCTGCCATACAGATATCCGTATCCCGGATGTCTCCCTTAATAAAAGTATAGTTGTCCCTGTCGGAAAGAAAATCTATATTTTCCTGTTTCCCGGTGGACAGATTGTCCAGGCACCGTACCCGGTATCCCATACCGGTAAGCGCATCGCACAGATTGGAACCGATAAATCCGGCGCCGCCTGTGATCAGAAACACACTGCCTTCTGGAAACTCCAATTCTTTATACCCCATTGTGATTGTCCTTTCTTTTTGTCATATATAATGTCCATAATTCGGCAAGACACATAAGTCCTGCAATATAAAACAAAGCCGTATTATAAATCATATAGCGGGACAGGCACATAATCATCAGGGCGGTAGCGGATACATTGGCCCCGATCATCAAAAGCGCAAACAGCATCAAAAGCGCCGCCCTGCTGTTTCTGTTGTTCCAAAATAAATACAGCATCAGCAAAATCGCAATGGTATATATGCCTGCCGCATAAATACCCATGATCATCCCGCTGGCCGCAACCGAACGGGTCAGTCCGCTGACAACCGTTGCAAAATAGTTGGATATATAGGCACCGGCCAGATGGGGAAACAACTCCCGATCCATCTGCGATGCAATCCCGACCACCGCATTCAGCGCCTCTCCGTCCAAAATCCCCTGCTCCTCCACATAGCCGAACAGACATGGCTGCTGTATCCCGAATCCGATCCGGTCATAATATTCCTCATAATGGTAGGCCCGGTTCAAAAGCCCCGCCGGGGCATCGGCTCTGGTCATTCCTTCCGCTTCCATCTGTCTGTGCATCGTTTCAAACAATGCACGCTGTGCATCGTCCGTCAGCAGCACCCCGTCCTCTCCATCGGAAAGATACAAAAGTGTGGTCAGCATATTATAGCTTCCGGTAGCCGCTCCGCTGTATCCCTCATGAGCCAGCCGGTTGTAAATCTGATGACACAGCATCCGCCCTCCGAAAAAGACTGCAAGAGAAAGCGCCAGACCGGCCAGATACTTCCATCTGCGGCTTCTGGCAATCTCATAAAACACTGCCACACCCCATACCGCCGCCGTTACAAGCATCTGGTTTCTGGCCAGTGCCAGCAGCAGCGACCAGACAAGCGCCGCACCATAAAAACGCCGCTTCTTTTCCTGCGCAAACAATCCCTGCACCATACAGCCGGTAAATACCGAAAACATGGGAAAGGCCAGTCCTTCTGTCAAAACCGCTTTGTTCAGCACCATATGGGAAGAAGAAGCCAGCGGCGTCAGTATATATGGTATCAGTGTACACAGCCCGGTCAGTACGGTCAGAAACAGATTCAGAGAAAACACCCTGCGGATCACACAAGTCAGATACCAACAGGCAAAGCCGGCAGCCATACTCTGTACAAAGAGGGAAACCCGCAGCGCCGGCCAGGTATGGATCAGCTCTACCGCCTTTTCGCTGTCAAGCTGCCCGGATCCTGCCAGCCATACGATCGTGTCCCCTTCCCGGAAGATAAAGCGGAAAAACGCAAGAAAAAGGGGATATAAAGGTTCTCTACCGCTTTGAAGGGAAATATAGGAACCTGAATCCGGATAAATCCCAATCGGAGATATATACCAGAGGATCCCGAAAAATATCAAAAAGGCGCCAGGCAGTATGATCTGCCCAGCCCCTTCCTGCCTGTCTCTTTGTTTCCTGTTATTTCTGTTGCCAATCATCTTTCCAGCCATTTGATTACCTGGAAGCCTTCTGCATAGGTTACCCCATTCTGGCGTCCATTATTCTCCGCATCATTTTTAAAATACGCAATTTTATTTTCCTTGACTCTGCCGGAATCAGACTGATACTTCCGCATCGCCGCCTCTTTCTGTTCCCAGACATCCGAAATATCCACAAAGAAATTGGCTGTAAAAGGCATTTCCGACTGATACCAGGTGCAGCGATACCCCAGAATCCGGGGTACATGCCTGCCCGCATGCAGGACAGCCCTGGCCAGTGATCTGTGATCATGCTGCACATCTCCCGGAAAATGGGTGTAGATCAAATCAAACTTCTCTTTCTCGGCCATATGAATCAGTCTGGCATTCAGACTGTCATCAAACTCCAGGTGCAGGGTTTCAAAGCCGCCGCAAATCAGTTTCCCACCCAAAATCTCCGCAGATTCCTGCGCATTCCGGAACACCAGCTCATCTTTTCTGACTTCCATACGCTCGGAATTTAAAAATCCGGAGGTGGCTGCCACAAAGAGCGTGATCTTATCCCCCTTCTGTTTATGTTTCAGAAGAGCCCCTCCACAGCCGATTTCGATGTTGTTAAAGTGAGATCCCACTGCCAGTACATTCATCACATCAACCTCCTTCTATTCAGTTTGCCGCATACCGTCCCGGTATACGACATGTCACACATAGCTGTTACAATAGAAACAGTATACCATTTTTATCCACATAAGGCAATTATGGTTTGCTTTCCGCTTACAGTCTCCAGTACAGATACCCGGCCTGTTCGTATGCCGTCTTATCCAGCATCCCTTTGATATCCGCAAGCACCTTTGCCCTGCCCTGTGCTCCATACAGCCCATCTATCTGTTCCCTGGTCAGACTGGTATATTCCCGGTGCGCCACTGCCAGCACCACAGCGTCCATCTCCCGGATGTCCTCCTCTGCAGTAAACCGGATCCCATATTCCCGCTGCGCCTCCGCCTCATCCGCCACCGGATCGGTAATCATCGGCTCGATGCCATATTCCCGCAGCTCTCTGACAATATCAATCACCTTGGTATTCCTGGTATCAGGACAGTTTTCTTTGAATGTAAAACCAAATATGGCCACTCTGGCGCCTCTGACGGGAATCTCGGCCCTGATCAGATTTTTCACAAGACATTCCGCCACGTATTTCCCCATATCATCATTGATCCTGCGGCCTGCCAGTATGATCTGGGAATGATACCCCAATTGCTCTGCCTTATAAGTCAGATAATAAGGGTCCACACCAATGCAGTGGCCGCCCACCAGCCCCGGAAAAAACGGAAGGAAGTTCCATTTGGTCCCCGCCGCTTCCAGGACAGCCCTGGTATCAATCCCCATTTTATTGAATATGATCGAAAGCTCATTCATAAAGGCTATGTTAATGTCCCTCTGGCTGTTTTCGATGACTTTGGCTGCTTCCGCCACTTTAATGGACGGCGCCCGGTGAACGCCTGCTTCCACCACCAGCTCATATACCTTCGCCACTTCCTCCAATGTCTCTTCATCCATACCGGATACGATCTTTGTGATCGTTTCCAGCCTGTGTACCTGGTCGCCGGGATTGATCCGCTCAGGAGAATAACCGATCTTGAAATCGACGCCGCACCGAAGGCCCGATTCCGCTTCCAGAATCGGCACACAGACTTCCTCTGTTACGCCGGGATAGACTGTGGACTCAAATACCACAATAGAACCCTTTGTCAGATTCCGTCCCAGGATACGGCTGGCTCCCTCCACCGGTGTCAGATCCGGGGTATGATCCGGATTGACCGGCGTAGGAACTGCCACAATATGAAATCCCGCTTCCCGCAGGCGGCTTTCATCACTGGTAAATTCCACGCTGCATGCGGCAATGGCTTCATTCCCCACTTCCCCGGTGGGATCGATACCGTTTTGATACTGTGTGATTTTGGTTTCATTCAAATCAAAGCCGATGACTTTTACCTTCCTGGAAAACGCCACCGCGATGGGCATTCCCACATAACCCAGACCTACCAGTGACAGTGCCGCTTCTTTTCTGATCAGTTTTTCATAAAAGCTCATTTCTTATGTCCTCCATCTTTTTGATCCGTCATCTCCCGGACAGCTTCTATATAAGTCCGAATCACGATTTTTCTGTCAAACCGCTCCTCCATATAGTGTCGGCCGCATATTCCCATCTGTCTGCGCTGCTCCGGCGAAAGAGATAAAAAATATTCGATTTTATCGATTAAATCCCGGCTGTCCCGTTCTCTGACTAACAGGCCGCTCCTTCCATCCTGAATCGTCTCCCGGCACCCCGGCCGGTTTGTGGTAATCACCGCTCTGCCGCATGCCGCGCTTTCCAGACATACATTGGACATACCTTCCGGATACCAGGACGGATGTACTGTACACTGACTGTTTCGCAGATAGGGAATTACATCTTCCACACTCCCTGCAAATTCCACCACGCCTTCCTTTTGCAGCCGTTCAAACCGTTCTCTGCCTTTGTATCCATCCTCCAGGAAGCCCAGGATACAAAACCGTGTCTCCTGATGGCGTCCCTTCACCGCTTGCGCCGCGTCCAGATATTCTTCGATGCCCTTTTCTTCCATAATGCGGGAAATAAACAAAAAGCCTACTTCCCCCTTTTCCGGAAATTCCTGATACGTAAAATGTTCCAGATTCACGCCGGACCCAGGCAGCATCCTGTGTGTGCCCGGTGCGATCTTTCTTTCCTGAAAAATTTTTTGATTGGCAGTATTCTGAAAAAAAACCACAGACGCCCTCTCCAGGGCAATCCGGTACAGCAGGGAAACTCCTTTTTGCAAAAGTCCCTGTCCTTCCATAGCTGTCCCCAGTCCGGTAATGGTAGGCATACAGGGGATTTTGTATCTGCCGCACAAAAATCCCATGTAAATATTAGGTTTAATGGTATAAGTCAGTACAACATCCGGCCTGACCCGGCGCAGTATCCGGCGGTAGCAGGACAGCAGTGCCAGCTCCTGCAGCGGATTCATCCCCCGTCTGCGCAGCGCAGTGTCATGCAGAATACATCCCATTGCCTTCAACCTTTCTGTATAGTCCCCACACGGCACTGCTATATGCACCTCATACCCCTTTTCCAGCAGTTCCTCCAGCAGTTCCTTTCTGAAGTTATACAATCCCTCATCGAAATTGATGGCAAGCAGCACTTTTTTCATGCATCCCCCTGGTCTTTCCGCAGCATGATCTCATTGTATTTCATCATAACCACACCGTCTTGATATCTGCCTGTGATCACTTCATTTGCCCTGCCTTCCAGATTGTTCACAATCAGCGCCATATGATCCACGCCACATTCATAGGCATGGGGATAGCCGCCGCCGAACCGGGGATTCACCTCTGAGATATAATATTCTCCTTCTATCTCAAAAATATCAATATCAATCTGCCCCAGAAAGCCGGATTCCGCAATAAAGCGCCGGATCAGTTCAAACAGCCGCTCATCCCAAAAAGAGATCCCCTTGTCTGTCTCGCCCGCACGCATTACCAGCTTCTTTTTGGTAAAAATGGAAACAGTCTGTCCGCTGCACAGATCAATATAACAATCCGCGCCGATCTCCTGTCCGTCCAGATATTCCTGTATCATCATTTCTTCCCCATGACTGACCAACAGACGGACGGTTTCCTCATCAAAGGCTTTGGATATGGCGATACTGGCGCTTCCTCTGGCCGGCTTGACAAAAACCGGATAAGAGAGTAGCCCGGCTCTGACATCCGCAACAAAGGCTTCCACATCCATATAAGACCGGGCACACCGATATCCGTGTCCGGTCAGCCACTGATACATCTCCCATTTATTCAGTGTCCGTTCACACAGTTCATAGGAAGAGCCGATCACCGTCACCCCCAGCGCCTCAAATTCTCTCCGGTGCAGCGCCAGAAGCGAAAGCTCCGGATCAATCAGTGAAAGAACACCTGTTATTTTTTCCTTCCGGCAAATCTCATACAGGTGATCCAGATAATCCGGCTCCGTAATCCGCGGAACGATATACCAGGCATCTGCCTCATACAGGGCAGGTGCATTGGGGCTGCAGTCGGTGGCAATCACTCTGCCTTTCCTCCCGCCTTCCAGCGCCCTCTTAAAATACTGTACGATCTTATTTCTCGTACCACAGCTTGCAATCAATACATTCATAATTCACCCTCTGTCCGGCGGCTTTGTTTAAAACGCATCCCTGAAATGACTTTTCCTCACATATTCCTCTGTACTCCACTTTTCTCTGACGCAGGTGAGCTGCCCCGCCTCTTCCACATACACCGGCGGAAAATACCGGATAAACAGAGGGGTCAGGCACATGGTATATCCCCCGACCTTCCGGTATGCGATCACGTCCCCTGGACGGAGCGCAGGCTCACCTTCCATCACAAACAGCCGGTCATTTTCCATACAGGTGTGACCGCAGATCACCTGGCGGCTTTGAATTTCCCTGTCTGCCGCCGGGCCCGCCTGCTCTTCCCAGGCGCCCAACGCCGTTTCCTGTATCCTATAAGAGCCGTGAGGATCTGCCAGAGCATATCCCACCTTATGAAAGTATGAACTTTTTCCATGCAGCGGGTCAATATCGCTCCGGCTGCCGTTGGTGACCACGAAACGTCCCGCATAAGTATCCTTACAGTCCACCACGGCAGTGAGATATTCCACCGGCGGCGTGATCAGAGAAGTCCCCGGCTCCACCACCAGCGTGGTTTCCTCCGGCGTATAACCGGCCGACAGCTCTTCCCGCACAGCCTCCATATAAGCCGGAAATTCCGGTTTGTTCTCCATCCCGCCAAAATATCCGCCGCCGATATCAATATAGGACAGATTCCAGCCATATTCCTGTTTCAGCCTTACGGCCATCCGGGCCAGCGCCCGGTATATTTTGATGCTTCTTGTCCTGGAGCTGACATGCAGATGCAGGCCTGACAGTTTTACGCCCATCTCCTCCAGCCGCTTTGCCGCCCGATGCAGCGCACCGGTTTCATAAGAGAAACCGAATCTGCCGCCTTCCTCTCCTGAGGAAGTCTCTCCCCGGCAGATTGCCTCCAGATCAAAGTTGACCCGAAGCCCTACCTGTACATCCCTCAGATCCGACTCTTCCAGCCAGTCCAGCTCCTGCTCCGCATCCAGATTGACCATATGCCCTCTGGTCAGGGCATCCAGAAAAGATTCCCGGCTTTTTACCGGTCCATTATAGATCACATGGGAAAATCCCATATAACGGGCAAGGTTGTATTCATCTTCCGATACCACTTCCGCATAAAACCCCGCCGTTTTCATCTGCATCAACACCCAGGGCAGCCCATTGGTTTTAAAAGAATAGCCCACGATATAATTGCTCCAGTTATCATCCAGCGCCTTCTTTAACAAAGCAACCTGCTGATCCAGCACTGCCTTATGAATCACATAACAGGGGGTTTCCATCTGACCTTGTTTCATATCCTTTTCTCACCTCTGCCTTTCTCTCTCGTCCCAAAGATATCCTTCCACAGAATCGGTTTCCACTGCCACATCCCTTTCCTGCAGCACTACCATTACCGTTTTCCACAATATCTTCAAATCCGTCAGAAATGTCAAATGCTCCACATATTCCACATCTTTTGCAAGCCGTTTGTCCCAGGCGATAAAGTTCCGTCCGCTGACCTGTGCCAGTCCTGTCAGGCCCGGACGGACTGTATGGCGGAGCCGCTCCCGCTCCGTATAATAGGGCAGATAGCCCACCAGCAAAGGTCTGGGACCGATGATGCTCATATCTCCTTTGAAAATATTCCACAGCTCCGGCAGCTCATCCAGACTGGTCCTGCGCAGAAAGGAACCAAAGGAGGTCAGTCTGACACTGTCCGGCAGCAGCTCTCCGTTTTCGTCTCTCTCATCCGTCATAGTCCGGAATTTACACAGTGTAAAGATCCTCTCTCCCCGGCCCGGTCTTTCCTGATGAAAGATCACCGGACTTCCCAGCTTTACCCTTACCAGTACTGCAACGATCAGAAACACCGGACTCAGCGCCAGCAGCGCCATACCGGACAACAGCAGATCCAGCCCCCGTTTTACAAACAATCGATACATGCACACATTCCTTTCACCGATCACGTATCCTCTCTACTTTCCAAACACCCCTCTGACGATCCCGATGATCCGCTCCATATCCTCTTTCGTATTTTTCACATCACTGGGAAGGCACAGCCCGCGCCTGAATATGTCCTCTCCCACGCTTCCCTCTTCCAGATGGGAGAAAAAGTCACAGCCTGCAAACACCGGCTGCATATGCATCGGCTTCCAGATCGGCCGGGATTCGATGTTTTCTGCCTCCAGAGCATCCATCACCTGATCCGGCGTCACAGTACACGACGGCGCAATCGTCATACAGGAAAGCCAGTTGTTGGCTTCTCCGTCCGGGTTCATGGGATTCATGGTGATCTCCTCCACATCGGCAAAAGCCTCCTGATACGTCCGGTAAATCTCCTGCTTTAAACGCCTGTGCAGATCCAGGGATTTCAGTTGTCCCCTTCCGATGCCCGCGTCCACATTACTCATCCGGTAATTATAGCCGATCTGGGAGTGCTGATAGTGTCTGGCCGGGTCTCTGGCCTGTGTCGCCAGAAAACGTGCCCTGGCAATCGCCTCCTGATCCTTTGATACCAGCATCCCGCCTCCGGAAGTAGTGATGATCTTATTGCCGTTAAACGAATAGATGCCGAAAGCTCCAAAGGTTCCGGTCTGTCTGTCCCTGTAAGTGGAGGATAACGATTCCGCCGCATCCTCAATCATCGGCACACCGGCCTCATCGCAGATCGCCATAATCTCATCCAGCTTTGCAGGCGTGCCGTAAAGATGGACACAGATCACTGCTTTGGCGTCAGGATGCTGCCCCAGGGCGCGCCTGAGTGCGTCGGGAGACATATTCCAGGTATCCGGCTCCGAATCCACAAAAACAGGAACCGCCTTTTCATAACAGACCGGATTGCAGCTTGCAGAAAAAGTCAGAGAGGAACACAGTACTTTGTCTCCTTCTTTGATTCCCAGCAGCTTCACTGCCAGATGGATGGCCGCGGTCCCCGCACTGAGAGCCGCCGCATAACCGGCCCCGGTATAAGCTGCCATTTCCTCTTCCAAAGCGCTGACATGAGGACCAACCGGTGCGATCCAATTGGTGTCGAACGCCTCCTGCACATACTTCTGCTCCCACTCATGCATGGTGGGAGACGCCAGATAAATCCTTTTTCTTTTCCTGTCCATAACCTGTAAGCTCCTTTGCTACTCTTCTTTCCGGGGCACATAGGTGGGTACGATCTCCCGGATCATTTCCCGGACATGATCGCTTTCTGCCTCCACCGCTTCCTTCAACTCCTTCAACTGCACGAAAAACCGCCGTTCATCAAATTCGATGGGCCTTCCAATGTGAATGAGCCGGTTTTCCGTTTCTTTCATCCCCTCTTCATCCATCAGCAATTCTTCGTACAGCTTTTCTCCCGGCCGCAGGCCCGTAAACTCTATCCGGATGTCATCATCCACCTTATAGCCCGACAGACGGATCAGATTTTTGGCCAGATCCAGTATCTTCACCGGCTCTCCCATATCCAGAATAAAGATTTCACCGCCCTTTGCATAAGCTCCGGCCTGCAGGACCAGAGATACCGCCTCCGGGATGGTCATAAAATAACGGATGATATCCGGATGGGTCACGGTCACCGGGCCGCCCGCCTCTATCTGTTTGCGGAACAGGGGAATGACACTGCCGTTGCTGCCCAGTACATTGCCGAACCGCACCGCTACAAATTCCGTATCATAGTATTTGTTAAAAGTCTGGACAATCATCTCACAGATCCGCTTGGAAGCTCCCATTACATTGGTGGGGTTCACCGCCTTGTCCGTGGAGATCATCACAAACTTTTTCACATTGTTCATGGCTGCTGCCTGAGCCGTTTTCCATGTGCCGAATACATTGTTCTTGATGGCCTCATCCGGGCTGACTTCCATCAGCGGCACATGTTTATGGGCCGCCGCATGATAAACGATGTCGGGCCGGTACGTTTCAAATATCTTATTGATCCTTCCGGTATTGCGCACAGACCCGATTAGTACCGTCATTTTCAGCGCCGGGTATTTCAGCAAAAGCTCCTGCTGAATATCATAGGCATTGTTCTCGTAGATATCCAGTATGATCAACTGCTCCGGCTGGTGAGAGGCAATCTGCCTGCACAGCTCGCTGCCGATAGAACCGCCGCCGCCGGTCACCAGCACCGTTTTGTCCTTCACATAACTCAGGATAGAGTCCAGATCCACCTTAATCGGCTCCCTGCCCAGCAGATCTTCCACATCCACATCCCGCAGCTTGCTTACGTCCACTTCTCCATTGACAAGCTGATACATTCCCGGCAGGGTCCTCAGTTTGCAATTGGTCTGTCCTGCGATCTCCACGATCTCTTTGATGGTACGCCGTCCTGCGGAAGGAATGGCGATGATGATCTCATCAATGCCGAATAATGCGGCATTTTCCACGATTTTGTCCCGACCGCCGGCCACCTTGATGCCCTGGATAAATCTGCCCTGCTTATGAGGGTCGTCGTCAATGATCGTTTTGATCCGCATGGTACTGAAATAGCTGGAATTGATTTCTTTGATGATCGTATTGCCCGCATCGCCTGCGCCCACGATCATAACTGCCGTTCCGTTATTCTTATTGTGCCGCCGCCGCCGTTTCTCTCTGGCAAACCGATACGCAAACCGGCTCATCATCGTGGCCGCCACCAGCAGAAAGGCGTTGAAAAAATAATAGCTCTTGGGCACATCCCGGCCGAACACCAGCAGCGTAAGCCCCTGCAGCGCCGCACTGACAAAACATGCCACAATGATATTCTGCATCTCACTGACGCCGGCATAGGCCCACAGACTGTGATACAGCCTGAAAAAATAAAACAAAAGCAGTGTGATCAGAATACTCACCGGCAGATGCGACCATACCGCATCCCGGTAATATCCCGGTATATCATCCAGCCGCAGCTCATACCGGAGCAGCAGCGACAGAAAGTTGCAGCAGCATACTGCAATGATATCATAGGCAACCAGAAACGCCCTTCTTGTAACCAGCTTATAGTTCAGTTCTATCTTTTTCATAATACCCCTTTTATACTATGAGTTCCGACCTGTTTCGGTTCCTGCTCTTTTTATTTTTTTGACCCTTCTGCCGCCACCAGCGGTGTCAGACCGATCAGGAACGCAAAACCAATGGGAATGCTGGGATGGAAAATCCATTCCGTGATTCCCGCGATCATAAAAGATACTACCATAATCACGGGAAAAATGGCAAAATGTACTGTAAGAAAGTTTCTCTTATAATACAAAATACCAGCCGGCACTCCCAGGAGCACCGTCAGCACAAACAGGATTCCCGTGGGAATGCCGTGATCATGTGCTGCCTGCATATAAGAATTATGGGCATGATACAGCGTAATATTCTCATCCACATCTTCCACCAGCATGGAAGCATGTCCTGTCAGGTTCAGATTTTCATAATAGATTCGGAAAATATCAAACCGGCCGTTGGAAACATCCCCCGTATCCTCGTTGATAAACGTATAGTCCTTTACGGTGTACACCCGTCCGTCCTCATCCACATAATAATCCACCACATTGTCGGCAAACGTCATATTGCCGTTTTCATCTATGGTCACACCGTCTCCCGGCCCGCTGACCGCCCCGGCCAGTTTGCTCAGATTGATGTCGATGCCCAGCAGCTTCTCCAGCAGACTTTCCGCAAGCTGAGGCACATTCATAAATTTGCTGGAATCCACAGGCTCTTTTTTCTGGATCCGGTCGCTGAACCATTCCGCACCCGTGATCCATACCGGTCTGCCCACAACTGCCGGAATACACCGGGTCAGTGTATACACCACCGGAAACAGGATCAGTACCGGGCCGGCCACCAGAGCGATCTTCACTGCCATTCCCTTTACCGAATCCCGATAGCGCACCGCCTCTGCCAGCAGAAACGTAAAGACCAGCACCGCGCCTGTCCCCAGCAGAGATGTACGGGACATCCCCATCAGCAGATAGGTACCTGCCGCCCCCAGTGTAAACAACTCTGGCAGACAGCGGCCGATGCTGCCTGGTCCCTCGAATTTGGCCAGTATGCAGCTGATACTGCAGCCAAATACCAGCATCCAGAACAGCCCCGCCGTGGCCACCGAATTGAACCAGCCCGGATACCGGACAAACTCAAAACTGTAATACGGGCGGAATAAAATGCCGCTTCCGAACATCAGCCAGAATGCCAAAAGACAGCCATAACAGAAGTTTTTCAGAAAACGGTTCATTGTCTCCGGCGTAAACCGGTAAAGATACAGACTGCCAAAGGGAATGGCCACAGAAAAAGGCCATGTTCTTGTATTCCGGAACATTACCATTCCCGCAAACAGCAAAAATACAAGCCAGCCATAGGGAGAAAAACGGGTACAGATCTCTTTTCTCCGTATTCTGCCTGCCAGGGCGCCCAGCACGCCACAGTAAATCCACACAGTCACGCCACTCATCACATACAGTACCAGTTCCTTTGCATCCCGCGGCTTTCCCCATGTGCCTGTAATAAAAACCACTGCACAAATTGCCTGTAGATATCCGATGTGCTTCCTTTTCCGCTCCTCTTTCCCATACAGGTAAAAAAGAGCGATGCCGAATGCACTGTTCATTACCCTGGTGGCCAGGCTGTGTCCGTATTCGCTGCCGGAATTGTAATAATAGAGAGTCATCAGGCAGATACAGGCAAAACAGCAGATCTGGACAGCATCAATCCGGACCTGTTCCTCCCCGGCCATATAAAAAAGCCTCAGAAAAGAGATCCTGCCGATCCAGAGCTGTATCAGGCCGGCAAACAAGACCGCTGCCAGGCCATACACAGCCTTGTCCCAAATGGTACCGCCAAACAGACTCCGGATCACCGCCGCATAAAAAAACAGAGCCGCAGACAGCCAAACCACCCCGCAGAGCGTCTGCCGGATTCGTTTTTCAGTTTTTTCCTCTGTTTTGTTATACATGCTCTTCCCTGCTCTTTTCGCCCTTTTCTCTGCCTGCCCGCTTCTCCGTCCGGAGTATGCAGACACCCAAAAGAAGAATCAGGCTGTCATAAAATAAAATCTGTGAAAGCGTAAGGGGAATCCGGTAAATATACCGTATATTTGCACTGGCATCCTCTATCACATTTGGCCCGTAATAAAAATGCACATTTTCCGAAGGTCCGTTTCCCGACAAAGACCGGTAATGGACAAGCGGCGCCGCATCCCCATAGTCCTCACACAAAATCCCCAGATAGTAGCGTCTGCCTGCTTCCAGCTTCAGATTCACCGGGATATCCGTCAGTTCGCCATCCTTCATCTCTTCAATGTCCTGAGGGATTTTGGCAAATTCCTCCAGATTTTCGTCATACAGATGCAGATACAATGTCCCCTGATTGGCTGCCCCGTCCAGTTTTCCGATGTCTACCCCAATGGATTTGATGTGATCGTACTGCGGGATAAACTCCTGAATCGCAGCCACCTCCCCTACAGGGCCGGTATTCATACTATAATCTGCGGCTGTCCTGGAAATCAGCTCATCTTTGATCAGTCCTGCCGGCCAGACCATGCACCAGAGCACAGCCATACACGACAGGGTAATCCAGACGCCAATCGGTTGTTGTTTGATTCTTGTCATATCCATTCCTTCTGTTACAATCTGGTTATCTGAAAGATTTTAAAATCATTGTGTTCGATTCCGTAGTTTCCCATAAAAGTTTTCCGAAACCCATGCTCCGCCAGATATTCGTCTGTGGGTGTAGGCCAGTAAATGGTATCCAGAAGCCAGATATTGTCATATTCCGTATTGTCCAGATCCATCTCCTGCCAGAGCACCTTTTCTTCATCGCTCCAGTAATAGTCATAAATAAACTTATAGCTTTCGTAATTGTAGGCAATGATATCACGTTCCCCCACATGGGAATCCAGAAACGCTTCCGTCTCCGCCGTATGGGTCCATTCATATTCCCGATACACGGACTGTTTATAATCCACCAGGCCCGCACACAGGAAAAAGAAGATCATAGCCCCATACACCATCCCGTCCGCATACCGTGACAGGGTAATGGCGAGAAACAGCGCTGCAAGTCCCATACAGGGCAGGAGATAACGCACGATAAAAACCGGTCTGATCAGCGCAGATGCCGTGATCCCGGTCAGGGCCGTCCCCACCGGCACCAGCAGGCATAACAATGCAAAAAGCCCCGCGCCTGCTTCCTCTTTTTGCCCCCTCCGGGCCGACAGCATCATGCGGACGGCAAAGAACAGGGAAACTGCCAGAAGTCCCATCCACAGCGCCGTCGTACCCGGTATGCCCATATCGAACAGAAACGGAAAAAACGCTTTTACCGTCTCTCCGGTGATCTCTTCGATCCAGTAATTTCTGGATACCCCCTTCACCTGCAGTTCCATATAAGGCATCCAGGGCGCAAACAACAGCAGCGAAGCTGCCGCCGCCGCCAGCCATTTCAGCAGCTCCCTGCGTTTTCCGGCCAAAAGCGCAAGAAACAGGAATCCATAAATCAAAATGGCGGAAACAAAAGCAAAATAATGGGTATAGGCTGCAGCCGCAGAGGTCAGGACAATACCCGCATAAAAACGCAGGCTCTGCTCCAGATATGCTTCATACGCCCACAACGCCATAAAAGTAATAAAGAAAATCGCCCAGGAATACATCCGCACCTGCACCGCATATTCCATTGTGCAGGGAATCACTCCCAGCAAAACAGGATACAGGACCGCCGCCCGGAAACCAAACCGCTTCCGGACAATCAGAGCCCCCCAGCTCATACACAAAAACATGGGCAAAATGGACACCAGCTTCAGACAAAGCAGACTGTCTCCGAATACCAGCGTGACACATTTGGCAATCAGATAATACAGCGGCGGATGCACATCTGAGGCAGTCCCTTTCAGAATGCCTGCAAAATCCGAATGCAGCAGCTCAATGGTAAACGCCTCATCCGTCCAGATATTATTGTTGAAACACAAAGACAGATAACACAGGAAAAAGATAAGGGCCAGGCCCAGCAAAATCCCCTGCTGCTGTCTGTTGGATACATTACTCTTCATTCTCATTTCCTTTTTGCCCGATGACCTCCCGGATCACATACTGGGGCGAATTATTCAGGCTGATATAGATTCTTCCCACATATTCCCCGATCAGTCCCAGCATCAGCATAATCATCCCCCCAAGAAATACCACTGCGGA
This sequence comes from Lachnospiraceae bacterium, assembly GCA_009774625.1. GTDB lineage: Bacteria > Bacillota > Clostridia > Lachnospirales > Lachnospiraceae > VSOB01. The sequence continues at coordinate 2,458 of VSOB01000028.1, read as the reverse complement.
CATCAGCGAACTGAATCCCACCGGCACGGCCGGATTGATCAGTCGTTTAATAATGGTATAGATCCCATATAAAAAGCCGCTGACCGCACACAGGATGCCTATGATAGTGGCGAACCGCAGGGGCTGGATGGAAAATGCGGTAAATCCGTTAAACCACAGTCCCAGCAGGGCTTTCATCGTATAGCCTGAATGTCCTGACTCCCGCTGCCTGTGTCTTATATCCACATTGCTGATATTTTTGGTGGTCCGCAGCACCAGCCCGATCACATAAGGATAGGAATTTTCATATCTGACCACTTCATCTATCACAAATCTCCGGGCAGCAAAATAACTGGAAATATACAGCTCCTTCGGTTTGCCCAGCATAAAGCGGGTCATGATCTCGTTGACCTTGCTGCCAAAGTTGCGGAAGGCGGAATGTTGTTTATTCAGGTATCTGGCATAGACCACATCCTGGCCTGCTTCGATGCCCTCCAGAAATTTCCCCACGTCTTCCGCGGGTGTCTGTCCGTCGTCATCCAGGCAGATCACAATGTCACCGGTCACATGCCGAAACCCGGCCATCAGTGCGGCATGCTGCCCGAAATTCCTGGCCAGAGAGATCCCGCAGATATTGTGATGGGCTGCGCAGAGCGACCGGATCACCTCAATCGTACCGTCGGGCGAACAGTCATTAACCAGAACGATCTCATACTCATACCGGCCAAGCTGCGCCATCGTCCCGCAGATCTCTTCCACCACATGGGCCAGCGTCAGTTCAGACCGGTAACAGGGAATCACAAAACTTATTTTATCCATGATAACCCTCCTGCGGATTGAGAATCCGCATTAAAATCAGATCCTTATAGCAGCCTCGGATACACACCTCATCCTTCAGATAGGCTTCCTGCATAAAGCCCGCCTTTTCATAGGATTTCCTTGCAATTTCATTGTCTGCAAGAACCCGCAGAAATATTTTGTGCAGCCGCAGTGTTGCAAATCCATATCCTACGATCAAACGGATACACTCCGAGCCGATGCCCTTGCTCATCTGAGATTCCTCTCCGATAAAAATGCCAAATTCCGCACGTCTGTGCGTCCGGTCGATGTCCCGCAGATACACACTTCCCACATCCATATCCGCATCTGTGCTGTGAATAATAAACTGCTCCACCAGTCCGGTTCCCACCTTGTCTCTGAGCCATTCCCGGTGACTCTCCGGTGTAAACAGTGTCTGATATATGAAATTTCTTCTCACATGATCGCTGTTGCGCCAACGGACAATGTTCTCCGTATCCTGATCCGTTATCGGTCTCAGCGTCACATGCCGGCCTGTGATAATCTCCTGGTTCACGTTCCTTTTCCCCGTCTGCTTTCTGTCTCAATCTGTTGCCAGAATCCTGTATATGGAAAAGCTGCCGCAGATATCCTCCTGCTGCAGAGTCACATCCACACCCTTTTCTTTATAATATCCGATCAGAAAATCCGGCTTTCTTTCTTCCCTTGTATGATCTGTCACAAAAAATGCACTGCCTTCCAAAAGAGCCGCCTGCGCACTGTCAATCCCCGCCGCTTCCCGCTTCCTGGCAGCCACCGGGCTTTTCACACACCAACCGCCCGGCAAATCAAAATTCCGATAAGCGGGCGATGTATCAGAAAAGAGCTTTTCCGAATACGCCACCGTAGAATATACATCCAGATAATAAAACCGGTCTGGTCTTTCGCGGCAGTACGCTTTCCACGTCTGCCACTGTTCGTTCCGCTGCTCTCTGTCTCTGTATTCCCGCCTGGTCATCCCGCTCTTTTCAACTGTCGTACAGACAAGCAGCAGCACATACAAAGACAGTATAGCCGATCTTTCAAATTTTTTCCACCGGAATGCCTCTTTGTGGAGCAAAAAAAGCAATCCCAGCATTGTCAGTTCTGCCAGATACAACGGATGGGTGATCCGCTCCGGTACTCTCCCCCGATATAACAAAAACAGCCAGAGTCCGGTCCTGACCCCGCCGATCATAGCCAGCCTTCCCAATAGCTGCCGGTTCTTTTCAGCCGCAGCCAGACGAAACAGCAGAAAATAGGAAACCACCACCAGCAGGTCAAAAGCCAGTTCCTGTCCGTGGGCAAACCGGTACAGATAGGTATATACGCTCAGATACAGCCTGCGGGCCGCTCCCGTTTCCTGATGGGCCGCCGCATAAGAGGCGATCCGGCTCATCATCTCTGTGTCTATGCCCTCATCCAGATCAAAATTATAATTGTCCAGCAGCGTATACCGGGCTTCTGATATCCCTGCAGCTTCATAAAACTCCCGATGTGTCTCATAGTCCGGCAGGCCGTAAAAATCATACACCTGGGTCCTGTCCTCAAAAAACTGCCTGAATGACTTCCACGCCTCACTGCCATATGCCATATGATCTGCCGCCAGACCAAGCCCCATCAGCAGCGCCGTCCCCAGAAAAAAGCCCGCATATCCCGTAAA
>VSOB01000027.1 GCA_009774625.1 Lachnospiraceae bacterium | reverse complement strand
ATCCTGGAAGATACTCTCTCTTATCTGGAAACCTTGAAAAGCGATATTGATCCTATGACAAAAAAAACCTACGAATATTATAAGGAGGAATCTCATAAATGAAAACAGCCGAAGAACTGGCTAAAATCGCCGTTGATGCACTGGAAGAAAAAAAAGCAGAAGATGTCCATGTCATTGACATCCGGGAAGTCTCTACAATTGCAGATTATTTTATCATTGCAAACGGTGCCAACAAAAGCCAGATTCAGACTCTCGCAGATCATGTGGAAGAAGCGCTTGGCAAAGCAGGACTTCCTTTGAAACAGACAGAAGGATATGATACAGCCAACTGGATTCTGATGGATTACCGTGATATTGTAATCCATATATTTGACAAAGAAAACAGGCTGTTTTATGATCTGGACCGTATCTGGAGAGACGGGAAGCTGATAAACCCGGAAGAGCTGCAGACTTCCCGTTAATCACTATATGGTACGTATCACTATGAAAATAAGCGGAACACGCCATATACCTTACCAAGAATCTGACAATGATCCACGATGATAGGCTCCATCGTATCATTTTCCGGCTGCAGACGAATATGTCCTTCTTCCTTATAAAATGTTTTGACTGTGGCGGAATCATCAAGCAGAGCAACTATCATATCCCCATTATAAGCTGTGCTGCAGGTTTGTACAAAAATCTGGTCACCGTCAAAAATGCCGGCATTGATCATGGAATCTCCTTTTACTTTGAGCACAAAGGAAGGTTCTCCCCGCGGAACCATATCGGCAGGTACCGGAAAATATTGTGTGATATTTTCTTCTGCCAGAATAGGGATTCCGGCAGCTACTGTACCTACAACAGGCAGACTGACCGTTTCCGTCCGTACCATCTGAAAAGAATCATCACAGATCTCAATAGCGCGGGGCTTTGTGGGATCTCTGCGGATGTAACCGTTTTTTTCCAGTGTTTCCAGATGAGAATGGACGGAAGAGGTGGACTTTAAATGAACCGCTTCACAAATCTCACGTACAGCAGGAGGGTATCCTTTCTGCAGAATCTCACTTTTAATATATTCTAAAATTTCTGACTGCTTTGCAGTAATCTTTCCATATCCCATGTTACTACCTCCAATTTTTACTGTTTTCAGTTTATCACAATATCATATAAAAAGCAAACATATATTCCAAATATTTGTTCGATATTTTCCTTAAAAAATATTGACAATCGAAAATACGTTCTGTATAATGCAAAACAAACAGAACGTTCGTTCGCAATACTTAAGGAGGACATCAGATGAGTGAAAGAAGAATCCGGAACAATCGCCTGAAAAGACAAAGAGAGTGCCGCAGGAATCGTACTCTTTGTGTACTGGCAGCCTGCCTCTCATTGTTGTTTGTCTTTTCCACGGACAGTTTTTTGGCAAGTGCAAGCGAACACAGTGGACAGACAGCCTGCAAATATTATACCAGTATCCGGATTCAGGAAGATGATACTCTTTATTCCATTGCCGGCACATATATGGATAAGCAGCATTATGCATCGGAAGAAGCGTACATCAAAGAACTCTGCAGAATCAATTTTCTGGAAGACGAAATGATAAGGACAGGTATGTATCTGATTGTCCCCTATTATGATACAGCTCCGGCTTCCAGATAACATACAGATCATAGATTCTATATGTAAAAGCTATAAATCTTCCCGTAAACGGATTGTTTTCGCAGCTTTCCTCTTATTGGCGTCCTGCATAGCTGCATAATGTTTTCTTGTGGTATTTACATCTTTATGACCAAGTACATCTGCCACCAGATAGATGTCTCCGGTTTCCTGGTAAAGTGTGGTGCCATAGGTACTTCTTAGTTTATGCGGCGTGATTTTTTTCAGTCCGGTTACCAGAGATGCATACTTTTTCACCAGGTTTTCCACTGCCCGAACTGTAATGCGCCTGTTTTGCAGAGAAAGAAAAAGCGCTTTTTCATGACCTGCGTTGGGAATTATATGTTTTCTCTGTTCCAAATAGGAGAGCAGCGCGGTTTCCACTTCCTCTCCAAAATATACCACATCCTCATAGCCTCCTTTTCTGCGCACTTTGATCCCCATATTGTTAAAATCCACATCTTCAATATTCAGTCCAACACACTCAGATACCCGGATACCGGTTCCAAGAAGCAGAGTAAGCAGCGCCAAATCCCTTGTTTTGGTTTTTTCATGAAAATGCTGCTGACTTTTGGTCAATTTAGAACCTTCCTCAACCTGATCCAGCAAAATGGCCACTTCATTGGGATCCAGACGTATAATTTCTTTTTCATGCAATTTAGGCATTGGCACAAGAGAGGGGGGATTGTTTTTAATCAGTTCGCTACAGAAATAATAATTGTAAAAACTTCTGAGCGAAGCCAGTTTCCGTGCTTTGCCACGTTCGTTGTTGGTAATTTCCTGGCCATCCCGTATATATAAGGAAAGATATTCCATATATTCTTCGATGTCTTCCCGACCAATTTCATCTAATATAGACATCGGATAGTCAACAATATCCATTTTTTTATAAACTCCGTTTGTTTCATGGAGAAATTCAAAAAACAGCCGAATATCGTATGCATACGCAAGGCGCGTACGTGCGGAAGTCTGATTTTCAATTCCTCTGAAAAACCGCTTGCAAAAAGGAGGCAATGTGGCTAATACTTCCCGCATCCGCAGTATATTTTTCTTGTTTTCTTCCTCGTGATAATTTTGATTGGGTTGATTTGATTCCATATAGATTTTATATCCTTTCTGATCTGACAAACCATACTGCCAGAATCGTGGCAGTACACGTGGACGATAGCCGATAAACGTAAGGCGGGCCATTTTAACCTTCAGGCACCCGTTATTGAACTGAACTATTCGTTAAACTGTTATTTTGCGAATAGTTAAATTCGCTGTCTGAACTACTCTCCACCAGGCATACTTATTCGCAAACTCTGTTACAAATCCATTGGCGGATTAATTAATGGAATTGCCAAATTATATAAAAATACATGCAGACATCGCCAGAGACATTTTCAGGACGGTTTACACATCAATGAGGAATTGTTTGGTCAGTCCGGTTAGATGCCTGTAAGGGCCTCTGGACGTTTTCTGAAGGCATCCGTCGAGACAACATTACCCTGGGCAAGTGGAAGCCCCTTGACTCCTTCATACAGAGGGATGCTCACTGTCCCACTTTGACGGAATATATTTTCGCTTTTTATCGTACCACAGAAGTTTCGTTTTGAAAACAGCAGATACAGCACAGTTTCATCCTGCGCCCTTTCATACATCCTGACTATCTGGCAGGACGGCTTTTTCTTACTTTTCAGAATCAGAATGACAATGATTAAAAGACCAATGGTCAATATAACCATAAATTCCTCATATGTACTTATAATAATCACCACCTTCCGACGGATACTTGGAAATGAAATTAAGATAACCATCTTTAGCTCTATAAATTTATAAATTACTTGAGTATCAAATCGACTGCGTGATATAATGATCCTATCATTTTACGAATGGGGGGGAAAGTACTATGAAAAAAAGGAAAATACGTTTCCGCTCAAAAGGCATGACAAAAAAGATGCTGGCAATGATCGCGGCAGTGTGCATGTTTGCGGGAACATCTGTGACAGCCTCGGCAGAAACGGTCGTCTGGGATTATAAGGTAGGCGGACTTTGCTGCAAAGAGCAAGACGGCAGCCTGGCCGTTAATAAGTGGGTACATGACGATTTTACAGAACTATGGTTCTATTTTGGAAATGATGGGCTGGCTCTTGCTTCCTATCTGAAACAGCCCTGTCCGATTTTGACGGCTCCGGACGGTACCCTGTATACGGACGAGCGGGTACGCAGCGCCACAGGACAGCCGGGACAACAGCCTGTATTCAGTATACCCAGTGCACAGAAAGACCTCCGCTATAAAGGACTTCGTCAGACTCTGGATTCCATACCGCTCTATCCGGACGCGACAACCAACATGCCGGAACTGGATGCAATGCTTGACAATATTTTTGCGCAGATCATCACGCCGGATATGGACACCCACGACAAACTGAAGGCTTGCTATGATTATCTGATTCTCAACATAAAAGATGAACGATATGAAGAAGTGTATGATGAAGGATTTGAGTTTACTATAAAAGTAGGGCCGGATGCATCTGGCACCTATAATAACGCCTATGGGACACTGGTGACAAAACTGGGCGTTTGTGATACGTTCAGTGCTACTTTTGCAGCGATGGCATGGAAACTGGGTCTGCCGATGTATATCGTAGCCGGTTCTACGACTACCAGCGGAGGCGGTTATACGCCGCATGCATGGTGCCAGATGGACGGCCCTGACGGTACGGTTTATGTATTTGACCCACATATTGATTATCTGATCACACTGCGGGGAAACGGTACGATCAGCAATGTGCGTTTCGGCCCGACACAGGCACAGGTAGCAGGGAATATACAAAAATAAGAGCTTTATTCGATTATAACTAATTGTTTCCCTGTCAATCACCCGTATCAACCGATATACCTTCGATCTATATGTATAAAAATCCGGACAGAATCCTTCAATCTGCAGATTCTGTCCGTATCTTTTGTGTACCGGGATCAGCCAGCCATTTCCTTTAATTCCTTTTTTTCATCCTCATATTCATCAATACCATCCAATATCTGTAATATGATTTTTTTGATTTCCGGAGTCTGCTCCTGCAATGCCTCTTTTAAATCAGAAAAAGTTTCTTCTGCTATGAGCCACTGAACAGGAAAATGCCATCCATGAAATCTTCCGTTTGCAGGGACTGCCTGCAGATTTCTTAAATAAAAATCAATCCCGCTCTTCCCCTTATATGAAATACTGCAGGATACCATCCTGGCAAGATTTAACTGCCATGAGAGTTCAAAGCAGTCGTCGTCGAAGATTTTCATAATATGCAGGATATCTTCAAAGCCAAATACTTCCGGATGATTAAGCAATTCATCCTGTACAATATGATAATCCTTCCAGATATCATTATCATTCCCATCTTCATCCCATAATGAAACTTCTTCTGTGTGCACTCTGTGTAAAAAATCAATCTTCTCAGATAAAGCCATTGCCTTATAATCGCCCGGTTGATAATTTTGATCACTCACTGTACGCTCCCCCCTTCCGCTGATTTTGTCAGCATAAACCTTAAAAATCCATCTTATGTTTCCGATTTCAAAATCTCTTCCGAATCCAGAACGATGGTAAACGGCCCGTCGTTCACCAGGCTCACTTTCATATCAGCACCGAATATCCCATGTCGTACCGACGGACATTCCCTGACACAAAGTGATAGAAAATATTCGTACAAAGCATTGGCATGCTCCGGCTTTCCCGCTCTGACAAAGCTGGGCCGGTTTCCCTTCCTGCAGTCCGCATACAGGGTAAACTGTGAAATAATCAAAAGCTCTCCCTGCACATCCTGCAGGGACAGATTTGTTTTTCCTTCTGCATCTTCAAAAATACGCAGATGGAGCAGTTTCCGGACCATTTTCTCTGTGATCTGTTTGGTATCGGTATCACTCACCCCGACAAAAACCACATATCCTTTGCCTATTTCACCTGTGGTCTTTCCTGCTACGGAAACGCTTCCCTGCATCACCCTTTGTATTACCAGTCTCATAAGCACTCCTTTGTCACTGATCTTTTTCAGAAGCATGGCCTGCATTGGAATCTGACGATACCGTATGGCTTCTGTTTTTCCGTTTCAGAAGCAGCCAGGAATCTCCGAAACCGATCCGGCTGCCCTCCGGCTCTGTTTCTTTTTCCTGTGCCATTTCGTTCTGAATCAGAGTGCCATCCTGTCCGATGCTGAAAACATTTACATAGTCCACCGTGGAAACCGGCAGGTTTTTCTCTTCCAGCCTGCGGTGAGTTATGGCTTTGATACCGGCATAGATCACGGCAAAAACCGGAACGCCGATCACCATACCGATGATACCGAACAACCCTCCGAAAAAAGTAATGGAAAAAATAACCCAAAAGCTGTTCAGGCCAGTGGAATCCCCAAGTATCTTAGGCCCCAGAATATTACCGTCAAACTGCTGTAACACCAAAATGAAAATAATAAAATACAGGCATTGAGTAGGATTGACCATCAGGATCAGGATGGCGCTTGGGATCGCTCCCATATAAGGGCCGAAAAACGGAATCACATTGGTGACACCGATGATGACACTGATCAGAACCGGATATGGGGTTCCCATCAAATTGGTCCCCAAATAGCAGATAATACCTATAATAATAGAATCCACGATCTTTCCGCTGACAAATCCGATAAATGTTCTGTGGATAAAGCGGATGTTGGAAACAAATACATTGGCTGTTTCCCTGCTGAACAGGGAATAGATCACTTTTTTCCCCTGTCCTGCAAAATTCTCTTTCCCATCCAGCAGATAAATCGAAATAATAAAACCGATCAGAAGATTCCACAGGGCTTTCGCTATGCCGATCACATTGCCGATCAGGCCGGTGGAAATGGTACGCACCAGCGCATTGGCCTGGGGGATCAGATCAGAGGTAACCCAGGTTTCCAGCCTGGAAGAATACCGGTCCAGCAAAGCAGTCACTGTGATTTCCAGTTCCTGATTGCTGTCAAATATACCGACAATCCATTCACTCAGATTGTGGATATAGTATGGAAACTGCAGAATAATACTGTGGATACTGTCCACCAATTGCTGTATCACAATAGAAAAAAAGCAGTATAAAAAGGCTGAAACCAGCACCAGCGTAATCAAAATGCCCAGTTTCCGCAGATGCTTTTTCATTTTCAGCGTAAAATTCTGCTTTTCCGTATGTGTGATAGAAGAAAACGCAGGATAAAGCAACTTCCTTTCAATATGATTCAATACCGGGGACAACAGATAGGCAAGCACAAAACCGTCCACAATCGGCATCACAATGTTGAATACGGAAAAAAAACCGTCCCATAACTTGCTGCTGTGAAACAGCAGATAATAAAAACAGATGCTTGCACAGATCACCAAAAATGCTGTAATCCCCCAGTATAGATATTTTTTATCCCATCGAAAATTCATTGCCACTCTCCCTTTTTCATTTAATGATGGAACAGTCTGATCCCTGTGAACGCCATAGCCATTCCATAGTGGTCGCAGCATGCGATCACATCCTCGTCCCGGACAGAGCCGCCGGGCTGGGCAATATATTTCACGCCGCTTTTTCTGGCCCGTTCAATGTTGTCGCTGAACGGAAAGAATGCATCGGAACCCAGCACCGTCCCCTCCATCCTGTCCAGCCAGGCCCGCTTTTCTTCTGCTGTAAAAAGCTCCGGTTTTTCTTTAAAAATGCGCTGCCATGCACCTTCTGCAAGAACATCCTGACACGCTTCCCCGATATAATTGTCTATGGCATTGTCCCGGTCCGCCCGTCTGATGTGATCCACAAAAGGCAGCTCCAATACTTTGGGACACTGACGGAGCATCCAGTTATCCGCTTTCTGTCCGGCCAGTCTGGTACAATGTACTCTGGACTGCTGGCCTGCTCCAATGCCGATTGCCTGTCCGTCTTTGGCATAGCAGACAGAATTAGACTGGGTATATTTCAGCGTAATCAGCGAGATCAGCAAATCAATCCGGGCAGATTCCGGTATCTCTTTGTTTTTCGTAACAATATTGGAAAGACAGCTTTCGTCTATTTTCAGATGATTCCTGCCCTGCTCAAAGGTAATTCCGAACACATCTTTGGTTTCCACAGGCGCCGGCATATAGGATGGATCTATCTCGATCACATTATAAGCCCCGTTTTTCTTGGTTTTTAAAATTTCCAGTGCTTCAGGCTCATATCCCGGAGCAAGCACACCATCGGAAACTTCACGTTTGATAATCTTTGCAGTGGAGACATCACAGACATCGGACAGACTGATAAAATCACCGAAAGAGGACATACGGTCCGCTCCCCGCGCTCTGGCATAAGCACAGGCCAGAGGAGACAGCTCTCCCAGATCATCCACCCAGTAGATTCTGGCCAGTGTATCCGATAACGGCAGTCCTACCGCCGCGCCCGCAGGAGATACATGCTTAAAGGAAGCGGCTGCAGGAAGTCCGGTGGCTTCCTTTAATTCTCTTACAAGCTGCCAGCCGTTGCATGCGTCCAGAAAATTAATATATCCCGGCTTTCCACATAATACACGAATGGGCAGTTCAGAACCGTCTTTCATAAAAATTCTGGAAGGTTTTTGATTGGGGTTACATCCATATTTCAATTCCAGTTCATTCATTTATTTGCATCCTTTCTTTTGGGAGGGACTGTCATGTTTCTTTTTAGGATCTGTTTATTTGTTTTTATTGACAATTCTGGTTTCCCATTTCCCGGTTCGGATCTCAATATACCGGACAAACAGGGAAACCTTATTATCTGCATTCAGATTGTTCCACAATAAATCGGTAAAACCGTCAATATCCTCTTTGATTTCCACCCGTTTGGGTTCTCCTGCAAAGCTGGGAAGCGGATTGCCGTCCCCCATATAAGTGTGCAGAAAACGGCCTTCTCCCGCTGCAGGTGCTTCATAGGAAAAAGTGTAGCGGCTGCAGGAGGACGGATCTGCATCCAGACTTTTCAGGATGGACATGGCAAATGTAAACGTACCGTTTTCAACCTGCAGGATACCGGAAATACGGGGTGTATAATTGGGGGCATCCGGCTCAAATGTGCGGCTTCTCAGAGACTGCTCAAATGTAAGATGCTTCTCCATACCTTCACAGATAGTATCGGTCTGGTCTCCGTTGGTAACAATCGTCTGATTTCCCAGCACTCTGACCGGTGCATATATAATCAGGCTGGGATCTGTCAGTTTGGACGGGTCGAACGCCTGTGTGCGGATACCGTCTCCTTCCCCCACAAAGATACGGTTTCTGCTGTTTTCACTTCTTCCCATAATAAAATATGCGGTAACGGCATATCGTCCATCCTGGGATGTTCCGATCACGATTCCCCTTCCGGGATAAGCATTGGAGGACAGCTCCTGTACCATACTTGTTCTATTCATATGTTATTCTCCTGTCTGTAAATTTATTTGATATGGCTGAAATCAATCCTGGTTCCCCACAGTCTGGAAACAATAAAGAGAACCAGCGCGAGCAGAATCAGTGTTGTCGGAACTGTGATCCATGCATTGTTGACAATTCCCATCAGGACATATCCGACTGCACAGCATCCGGCTGCCACACCTGCATATACCACCTGTGTGGAAACATGGTCAATATGATTGCAGGAAGCGCCTGTGGAGGACAGAATCGTCGTATCGGAAATCGGGGAAATATGATCTCCGAATACTGCGCCCGCCAGAATCGAACCAAGCACAGGCATAATCAGATGAGACGTACCTGTCGGGGTACAGATCGCCGCACCAATGGGAATCAGCAGTGCCATCGTTCCCCAGGATGTCCCTGTGGCAAATCCCAGGAAAGCAGCCACGAGAAAGGTAATGGCCGGCAGTATAAATACCGGAAAGCTACTGTTGTTCACAAGATTGCCCACAAAACCGCCCGTATTGAGATACTCCATACTGCAGATGCCGCCAATGGACCAGGCAAGAATCAGAATGGTAAACGCCGGCACCATAGATTTGATGCCTTCTGTAATCCCTTCCATAAACTGCCGGAAAGAAATTACCTTTCTGGGAACAAACAGGAAAAATGCCGCTACCAGGGCAACAAAACTTCCCAGTACAAGCGAAAGAGAGGAATCACAGTTACCAAAGGATTCTGTGAAACTGCAGCCGCCTCCGAACGCCCCTCCTGTATAAGCCATCGCAATGATCGTGGCTGCAATCAGCACCAGGATCGGAACAATCAGGTCATACACTTTTCCTTTCCCCGATACGGCAGAATTTTGTACTTCATCTGATTTGATTTCTCCGTTCCCGGAAAAAAGATCTCCTTTTTCAACGGCATTCTTTTCAAATCTGCCCATAGGACCGAAATTCAGATTGGTCACACAGAGAATCAGAATCATGACGATGGTGGTAATGGCATATAAATTATAGGGAATCAGCCGGACAAAAGTGGACATGCCATTGCCCACACCGGCCTCTTCGATATAAGTCGCCACAGAGGCGCCCCAGCTGGATACCGGAGCAATGATGCAGACCGGAGCCGCCGTGGCATCCAGGAGATAAGCTAGTTTTGCTCTGGAGATGCGGTGCTTGTCCGTCACCGGACGCATCACCGTTCCCACGGAAAGACAGTTAAAATAATCGTCAATAAAGATCAGGCAACCCAGCGCACAGGTGGCAAGAGACGCGCCCTTTCTGGTCTTGATCCGCTGTACGGCCCAATTTCCATAAGCGGCGGAACCGCCTGCTCTTGTGATCACAACCACCAGCGCTCCCAAAAGTCCTAAAAAAATCAGGATATTTACATTGCCGCTCATACGGTCTCCCATAACGGTAAACGTATTCATAATCATACCTACAGGATTTCCATAGCTGTAGATCAATGCGCCCGTCAGGATTCCGATAATCAGAGAAGAAATAACCTCTTTGGTAATCAGTGCCAGAATAATGGCAACCAACGGCGGAACAATTGAAAGCCAGCCATAATTCATCTGTGATAGTGCTTCCATTTCTTTTTCCCTCATCTTTCTGTATTGTTTTAACCATTATAATAAAACAGGAAGAGGTTTTCAACCTCTTCCACTTGGTTTTTCCATTCGTCATCCTGCAGACGCAGTATGTTCCGTCTCTCCTGCGCAGGCCTGGACAGAGAAAAAAACCAGTACAGTTCCGGCCGCAGAAATCAGAGCGGCATAAAACAGCATGGCCAAAACACCTTTTCCGTCCATTAAAAAGCCGCCTAAAAGGCTGCCAAACACACTGCCGATCGTATTGGTAGCTGTCATAAACGCCTGCCCTCTGGCCCGGTCAGACGGCCGGATCAGTGCGTTGGTATAATAGACAGACGCCGGGACAAACAATCCAAACCCAAGCATTTGTGCCGGCTGTGCCAGATAGATGCCCAAAATACTGTCGGCAGACAGAGTCAGCAGAGCTTTCACTGTAAAAAACAAACCGGACACCCGCAGCAGCGTCCTGCTGGAAAACTTTCGTATCATAAAAGAAAAGGCCAGCATAACCGGAAGCTCCAGCACGGCGGACAGCCCGGCGGCAATCCCCATCTCTTCACTGCCGCCGCTGTGATAGGACATAATCTGAAACAGATAATTGTTCAACATATTGTGACATACAAAGAGCATGGAAATTCCTGCCAGCAGCACAAAAAACCTTTTATATGCCATGAAAAAAGGCGTCTCATTTCCCACTTCTTTTTTCTGCTGCGCTTCTTCCCTATGTAAGCCGGTATCCGGTCCGTTTTCTGTCCGGAACACAAAAACCTTGGCAGATGTAAATACCATAAGATAGCAGAAGATAATCAACACCGGTATGGCTGTTGTGGAAAACCGTTCTATACAAGTACCTGCCAGAAATGACATCAGGGCAAAGGAAATAGAGCCGATGCCCCTTGCCAGTCCGAAATTCACCGAAATCCCCCTGTTGATGCACTCCATACCGATTGCATTGACTAATGGAGTCAAAATCTGCAGCGTGGCAAGCAAGATACCATAAAATAAAGCATTGCATAAAAACCAGAGTCCCGGCAACAGCAAAACGGCAGCACATACCAACATGCAGATACAAAATAACAGAATCAGAGTCCTCAAAGTCAGTTTTCTGCTTTTGTCAGCCACACCTGCCGCCAGAGGCTGCAGCAGTGCAGAGATCACACCTGCCAGCGCGATCACAATACCGATCTGGGAATTGCTGTAACCTCTGGACAGAAGGAACATGCTGGCATAATTAAACACAATGCAAAAACTCATCCAGAAGCTGCCCTGCAGCCAGGAATATTTTATCGTTGGAATGCTGTGATCTGTCATTATTTCCTACTGTCCTCAAAGTCCTGTATATACTGACAAATCAATTTTACTGTACCGTCCACGCCCAACACGCTGCTGCTGATACAAAGATCATAACTGTCGGCGCGTCCCCACTTTTTGGAAGTATAGTAATTGTAATAACTCTGACGCTGTTTGTCTTTTTTCAGGATCATGTCTCTGGCCTTGTTTTCGTTCACATCATATTTTTTGCTGATTCTTCTGATGCGGGCATTTTCTTCTGCATAAATAAACAGATGAATGCTGTTGGCAAAGTCGCTGAGTGCATAATCGGCGCATCTCCCCACAATAATGCAGGGACCTTCCTGGGCGATCTTTTTAATGGTATCAAACTGAGCCAGAAAAACCTTCTGGCTGATGGGCATCTCCACAAAGGAGGACGCATTATATCCGAAAGAATACGTATCCATCACCAGATTATATAAAAAGGAATTGGTAGGACGTTCGTCATGATTGGCAAGCATCTCCTCACAAAATCCGCTTTCCTTTGCCGCTCTTGTGAGCAGTTCCTTATCGTAACATTTGATACCGAAATGTTCGGCCACCTTTTCTCCGATTTCACGTCCGGCAGAGCCAAATTGACGTCCGATTGTAATTATAGTATCCATACAGAGCACCACCTTTCTTTTCCAGTATACAGAAAAAATATACAACTTTCAAGTTCAATATTCTGTTTTTATGGTGCAGTCTGAACAATAATTGCTATGTGCACCATATCCTCTGTCCGCTGCATACTGTCAGTCTTGGATCTGCCGCAGTTTTTTCATAATTTCCATACCCACCGGTGTGGCGGCAAGCCCACCCATGCCGGTTTCTTTCAAAGAGCTGTCCATCTTATCTCCCACTGCCCTCATAGCGTCAATCACCTGATCCGGCGGTATCCGGCTTTCAATTCCGGCCAGCGCCATATCCGCACTGGAGATCGCATTGACCGCACCGATCACATTGCGTTTCACACAGGGAATTTCCACCAGTCCCGCAACCGGGTCACACACAAGCCCCAGAAGATTTTTCAGAGCCATTGCCGCGGCATGCGTGATCTGTTCCCCACTTCCTCCGCGCAAATGTACAAGCGCTCCTGCCGCCATAGCGCTGGCGCTTCCGATTTCAGCCTGACAGCCTCCGGCCGCACCACTGATCGAAGCCCGCAGGGCAATCACCTGTCCGATTCCCGCTGCCGTATACATGGCCTCCAGTACAGACCCTTCTCCGACATTATAAGTTTCATCGTATGGGATCAGAACTGCAGGCAGGACACCGCTGGCGCCTGCCGTAGGTGCAGCCACGATCCGCTTCATGCAGGCATTGGATTCCGCTGTTTTCAAAGCCTCCGTAATCACCCGCCCCATAAAAGGACCGCAGATCGGCATATGCGCTTCACAGTATGCTTCCATCTGCTTCCCCTGTCCGCCGGTCAATGCACTGGCAGATTTGCGACTTGGTTCATATGAAGAAGAGGCTTCCAGCATCGCATTCCAGGTATATCGCATCTGCTGAAAGGACGCCTCACGGGAAACGTTTCGCTCCTCCATATCATCCAAAAGGACAGCCTCCCAGAAATGCACTCCGTTCTCTTTCCCATATTCCATAATTTCTTTCAGAGATGAAAATGCCATAGTTTCCTCCTGTTGTTACGTGTTCATAGAAATAAAAGTGACCTTCAGAATACCGTCCGTACAGGACAGAGAACGGATGGCCTCTCCAGAAATGGGCTGATCTGTTTCCAGTGCCATAATCGCAGTGCCGTTTCTGCTCATCCGATAAAGCTGCATGGAGGCAATGTTGATTTTCCGGTCAGAAAGCAGCTCGGCCACTTTTGCCACACATCCCGGTTTATCCAGATTGTGTACGATCAGAGTGGGCTTTTCCAGAGAAACATTGAGTTCCACACCGTCCAGCTTCTGGATCAGGATACGTCCTCCGCCTACAGAGGCTGCCTGTATCTGTGCCGTCCGTCCGTTTTTTCCCGTAAGAAACAAAAGCGCCGTATTGGGATGGGCCGCTTTGATCTCTTTTTCCGCAAAGGAAAAGAAAAGCCCTTCTTTCTCCGCGATCTGAAAACTGTCAGGAATCCGGATATCATCCGGCTGCATCCCCAACAGACCCGCAATCAGCCCCCGGTCCGTTCCATGCCCTGTACCTGTTGCCGCAAAAGAACCATGCAGATAAATTTCCGCCTTTTCGGGCTTATCCTGCAGCAGTTTATAAGCCGCATATCCAATGCGGACCGCACCTGCAGTATGAGAACTACTGGGGCCCACCATGACCGGGCCCAAAATATCAAATATATGCATAGCTGTCTCCTGACTCCTGTTAGCGTTCTGATATCAGACTTCTGTAATTAAATATGAAGAAAAAAGAAAACTCTGCGGCAATACCATGTCATACAGAGTTTCCCTTTTCAAAGTGTCTTATTCGAATACCATTTACCAAAAACCTTTTCACCTGCTTTTACACTGTTTTTTTCTTTCCGGACAGTGTATGTACCCCTTCTATTACAAGGAGGATAGCCAGAATGATTAAAAGTACCGCCAGAACTGTCTGTGCATAAGGACCCCAGTCTGCACCGCCTGCAGCAATAAGGCCCACTTGATTCTTTACTGTAAGTACCAGAGAACAGATGGTTACCACCATCATAAATGCCATTGGAATCAGGAACATTTTATTGTTTCTGCCGATATTCCCCAGCCATGCCGCCACTGCCAGCAGTCCAAGTCCTGCCAGAAGCTGGTTGGCAGATCCGAACAGGCCCCAGATCTTGGAGTATCCTGTCATACCCAGAAGAATACCCACTACAACCGTAACCGCCGTTGCAAAATAGGGATTGACCAGCAGTTTTTTATAACCGTCCGTTACATCCTTTGCCGTCTGTCCGGGCTCCAGCCAAAACTCCTGGAACATAAAACGCGCCAGACGGGTAGCTGTATCCAGAGAGGTCAGACAGAATGCGGAATATGTAAGAATCAGCAGAGTGTACAGAATGTTTTCAAGTCCTGCCAGTCCGGGAATGGCCGCTACCATTGCCGCGATTCCTCCCGCAAAAATATCTGTGGCCCCGGCTGTATGACCGGTTTCTCTTGCATATGCGATAGCGCAAAGTGTCAGGATTGCCAATACACATTCCAGCAGCATACCGCCGTAAGCAATGGGTTTTGCATCCGTTTCCTTATCCAACTGCTTGGATGTGGTACCGGAGGAAACCAGAGAATGAAAACCGGAAATGGCGCCGCAGGCAACCGTTGTAAACAGAATCGGGAACATATACTGGATTCCATTGCCGTTATCAACCGCAAACCCGGCAAATGCAGGGAACAGTTCCGGATTGATATTGGGATGTGCACCCACAACTCCTACAAATGCCACAAAGAGCATGGCATAAAGCAGAAAAGAGCTTAAATAGTCACGGGGCTGCAGTAAAATCCATACAGGCGCCACAGAAGCGATGGCAATATAAATACCTACTATTACCATCCATGTATTTGTGGACAGATAAATCGGATGAAAATTCATGCCGACTGCCATAATCAATACAATTGCCACAATTCCCAGAATCGTGGAAACTGCCATGGAAGCGTTCCTGCGGTATACGCAGAACCCAAAAACAATGGCAATCAGGATAAACAGCAGCGATACCATCGCCACGCTGGCGTTGGCGTTGCTGGCCGCAACATCCAAAACACCTGCTTCGTCATACTTTGCACCAAAAGTAGACGCTACGATAGAGGCAAACGCCGCTACCACCAGAAGCAGTGTCAGATAGGCAAAAATCAGAAAAAGCCTCTTTGCCCGTTTGCTCATATTGGCGGAAATAACTTCACCGATGGACTGGCCGTTGTGCCGGATGGAAGCAAATAACGCACCGAAATCATGTACTCCACCGAAGAAAATACCACCTACCAGAACCCAGAGTGTTACCGGCAGCCATCCGAACATAGCTGCTCCGATCGGCCCGGTAATGGGACCCGCACCGGCAATCGATGAAAAATGATGTCCCATCAGAACAGGCGCCTTTGCCGGAACATAGTCAACACCATCCTCCATTGTATGGGCTGGCGTGGCCTCATTGCTCTCTCCCACACCCCATTGTTTGCAGAGCCATCTGCCATAAAACAGATAACCGCACACAAGGATTGCCACGGAGATGAGTACCAATACTAATGTGTTCATAAAAATCCTCTCCCTTTCTTTTTCTTTTGGAATAATACATTTTTCATAACTTTCTCCACACACTTTCCGCTTCTGTTTGTACTGATCCGGTTATCTACCACCTCCAGAACAGCCGCATGAAAATCCATCCACCCGTGCAGAGAAAAATGAAAACTTTTGTAAATACGGCATTTCTTCAAAGCCGTGCGGGCATCTTCCCCGCAGGTATCACAGACAAAAACAGGCGTAATATAAGTATACATATGTCCTGGCCCGATGTGTGCCCGCTTCATCCCATCCTCAAAAGCAAAATCCCTGCATGTTTCAAACTCTGCCTTGGTAAGATGCTCTATATCAAATAAATATATGAATTCTTCACAGTTGGCAGACCATAAATTTGCTTTCCGCGTCAGCACATACCGCTCCGAACATTCAAAAAACTCACAGACAGCTGTGAGCGGCTTCTGTTCCTCTTCGAACATGATAATATTATAATAGGCCCGATAGCTTTCCAGCAGCCGGCCTATTGCAGTTTCTCTTGTGTACTGCATCAATGTAAACTACGTCCCTTTCAAAACAATGTACTCATTATAGCACTGATATTATAAATTATTCAATCTTTTTTTATAAATATTTAATAATTGTTTCTGTTTTACTGATTCAGACAAAGCATGGGCAGAAATCAGTATGGTAAAATCTCCAGCAAATGCAGGAAATACTCCGGTAAAGGCGCTTTTGTTTCGATATAAACACCGGTTCTGGGATGCACAAATCCCAGAACATGGGCATGCAATGTCTGGCCCTCCAATGCAAAGCCGCTCTTTCTGCCCGGCCCATAAACCATATCTCCCAGAAGGGGATGGCCCTGAGAGGCCATATGTACCCGAATCTGATGGGTACGGCCGCTTTCCAGCCTGCATGCGAGATACGTATAATCCCGGAAACGGGTCAGCACCTGGAAATGGGTCACTGCATCCCGTCCGTCCCGATAGTTGACTGCCATCTTCTTTCGGTCATTGGGATGCCTGCCGATAGGCGCATCTACCGTTCCGGTATCTTCCTTTATCACACCGTGCACAATGGCTGCATAACGCCTGGTTATGGTATGTTCTTTCAACTGCCTGGCAATACCGACGTGGGCAAAATCATTTTTACACACCAGCAGAGAGCCTGTGGTGTCCCGGTCAATCCGATGTACGATACCTGGACGCAGCACACCTCCAATGCCGGACAGACTGTTTCCGCAATAATACAGCAGGGCATTGACCAGCGTTCCGCTGTAATGCCCTGCCGCAGGATGTACCACCATTCCTTTCGGTTTATTCACCACCAGCACATCCTCATCTTCGTACAGGATATCCAGCGGAATCGGTTCCGGCAGAATATCCGTCTGCACCGGCGGCGGCACACAGACCTGCAGAACATCCCCTGCCTTTACTTTGTAATTGGCCTTTACGCACATTTCTCCCACATGCACCTGTCCGCCCTGAATCAGTCTCTGCAGATAACTGCGGGACAGAGACGGAAGTTTCTGTATCAGATATTTGTCGATGCGGATATCTTTCATCTCCTCACCCACGCAAAAAGTCATCACATCCATGATTATATACCATTCGCTCCATTTTATTGTATGTTATCACTCTTTATGTCCATAACGCAGACTTAAGAAACTCAGATCCTCTTCCTTATAATAGAACAGCAGCAAAACAGCCAGAAGAAAGGTGGCCACTGTCACATAAATATCCGCCACGTTAAAAATAGGAAAATGAATCAATACAAAAGAAATGAAATCCACCACATAATCCAGCCGCAGCCGGTCGATCATATTGCCTGCAGCACCGGAGGCGATCATCACCAATAAACAGTGCAGAACTCTGTATTTCTTCTGGTCTGGCATAAGAAACAGAACACAGACGATCACTGCCACGATAAGCGCCGCCACAAATACGAAAAAGAGTTTCTGATTTTGCAACATACCAAAAGCAGCTCCCCTGTTTTCCAGATATTTCAGCTCCAGAATCTCCGGCAGAATAGGAATTGCCGGCTGATCTTTTAAATAACGCACTGCCAGATGTTTTGTAAACTGATCCCCTGCAATCAACAGAAGCAGAAACAACAGGTCCAAAACAAGCAGCCTTATTTTTCCTTTTTTCATTCCCGTTCCTTTCCGTCAAATACGATCTCCTGTAATGCCGCCCGCATTTCTTCCTCCGTTACGGTATTGTCTATGACTGCTCTGCCGATTTTTTTCAGCAATATAAATTTGATCTTTCCATGCTCCATCTTTTTATCGGACCGGGAAAGCCGCAAAACTTCCTCAATATCCACCTGATCTGCCGTAATCGGAAGAGAAAAGGGGACAAACATATCCCTGATTTCATAATACTCCTCCATAGACAACAGTTCCCGCTTCCAGGAGATATAGGCAGCGGCCACACAGCCAAGCGCCACACATTCTCCATGCAGCATCGTAAAATTTTTGTAATTTTCCAGTGCATGCCCGATGGTATGTCCGAAGTTCAAAAGCGCCCGCTCTCCCTGTTCCGTAGGGTCTTTTTCCACTACTTTTTTCTTAATCAGACAGCTTTCATAAATCATCTCTTCCAGAATTTCTTCATCCCGTTCATTGATCTCTGCAAAATGACCGATCAGCCATTCATAATAAGAGGCATTGCGAATCAGTCCATGCTTCAGAATTTCCGCCATTCCACAGGCATACTGCCTCTCATCCAGCGTTTTCAGCACGGACAGGTTGATATAAACCAGCCGCGGCATATAAAATGCCCCTACCATATTTTTATATTGGTCAAAATCCACACCCGTTTTACCGCCGATGCTGCTGTCCACCTGTGCCAGAAGTGTTGTGGGAATCTGTACAAAATCAATGCCCCGCAGATACGTGGCGGCGGTATAGCCGGTTAAGTCTCCCGTTACACCACCCCCCAGCGCAATCAGCATATCCTTTCGGTCCAGTTTATGGCCAATCAGAAAACGATACGCATCCTGAACCGTTCCCAGATGTTTGGAGGACTCTCCGGCAGGAAAGGTAAAGATCAGAACCTCCCGGCAGTGTGGTTTCAGCTTTTCTGCAAGGCTGTCCGCATACAGCTTACCCACCTGGGAATCCGTCATAATACAAAGTCTGCGTGATTTTACAGAAAGCGCCTCCAGCTCTTCCACAAGTCCCTGAAAATCGTTTGTAATGACAATCTCATAATCCTTCGGCGCCGTTACGGTCATTCTTTTTGCCATTTGTATTCTCCTTTCCTATGCATGAAAAGAACTTCCCATATCCCACAGGAAGCTCTGTCATCTCTATGTATTTAAAAAGCAGGCACATCAAAACCGCTGTTGATAATCTCCTGAAAATCACCGGAAATATCCACACTGGCAGGTGTCACAATAAAAATATAGTGAGAAATTTTCTGAAGATTTCCGCTGATTGCAAAGGTAGAGCCTGATGTAAAATCTATGATACGCTGTGCAATTTCCACATCCAGCCCTTCCAGATTCAGAACCACGGTTCGATTTGCCAGCAGTGTTTCCGTGATTTCCCTGGCATCCTCCACAGTAGTCGGCTTGATCACACAGACCTCCATACCGTTACCCATTACCTTTCTCGGACTCTGGCGCATCGGTGTCACCTTCGAGGAAGATTTTCTTGGTTTTTCCTCCGGCTCTTCCCTGACAGGCTCCTTTACGGTCATCATCTTTTTCGGTTTCTCTTCCGGTTCTTCATCATAATAGTCATCATCATAGTAATCGTCGTCATCTTCTGTCAGCTTCATGTAATTTAAAAACTTGTCCATAACTCCCATTGCAATGATCTCCTTACTTTTCCCCGGCAGGACTTCCATAATCCCGTTCACCGAATATTCCGGTTCCTACCCGCACATAACCGGCCCCCTCACTGACAGCCACTTCATAATCACCGGTCATGCCCATAGACAGGACATCCATATTCACATTATCAATGTTTTTCCGCATTATGTCAACAGATAATTGTTTCAGCGCCTGAAAATATTGCCGGTTCTCCTCTCCGCTTTCCACATAAGGAGCCACTGTCATCAGCCCCCTTACCGCAATTCCCGGAAGTGAACCTGCCTGTTCCACCAAACGGATGACCTCTTCTGTATCCCTGATACCGAACTTGGACTGTTCACCTGCAGCATTGACTTCAATTAAAATCTGTGTGGTCACCTTTTTTTTCACAGATTCTTTGCTGATCTCTTCTGCAAGACGCAGAGAATCCACACTGTGGATCAGAAATACCTTGCCGACAATATATTTTACCTTGTTTCGCTGTAAATGTCCAATCATATGCCAGCGGATGTCCTTTGGCAGCACTTCATATTTTTCTGTCAGCTCCTGTACCTTATTTTCTCCGAAATCTCTGCAGCCCCAGTCATAGGCTTCCTTCAGCATACTCACAGGCTTTGTCTTACTGACAGCGATCAGAGTAACTTCCTCTCTGCTGCGGCCCGCTTCCCGGCAAGCCTGACTGATTCTCTTTTCCACTTTTTCTATATTCTCTCTGATCATCAACTTCTGCTCCTGTCTGTTATTCGTTGATAAGGTCATGTTCCTCCACACTGGATGCATCCAGAGCGATATAATCATATACACTGAGACCATAGGTAGTACCTGATTTTACAATCGAATATTCCTCATTATCATCAAGGACCTGAATCTTTTTGAAATCGGCGTACCCTTTGTTGATATTATATACGCCGGTCAGCTTCCCCCGTTTGCTGATGGGATATTTTTCCATAGAATCCGGCTTAATAATATACTCACCTATCCGCAGTACGGAGTCATCCAGATAATATTCTCCCTCTTCCTCATCGTAGATCGTCGTTTCGATAAACTCTGTGCTGGCTTCTCCGTCCTCTGTATAAATTTCACGCAGAACACCATCCGCTCCGCTGTTGCCTCCCTTGGTTACATACTCCACAGGGACCAGGAAAAATTCCTTTTCCACAATGGCGGAATTGGGAATCTTCAGGCCGGTTTCATCCTCTGCCATCAGCTCGATGTCAATATACCGGTCTGTACAAAATGTAATCATGGAATTGTTGAACTTCAGCTCCGCATAAGTACCGTCCTCATTTTCATGAATGGCTACTTCCCCCCAGGAACTGTCCTGATTTTTCAAAAATTTTACCTTTACATATTCTTCTTCCAGCAGTTCCGCAGCCCGCTCCGGGGTAACGGGAATCACAATCGACCAGTTTTCGCTCAGAGAAACCTTATAGGCCGGGTCTCCCCGATTGACCAGTTCATTGCTGATCAGCGGTATTTTTTCATAGGTAGTCGTATCAAAATCCGATTCTTTCACCTGATCCGCTGTCAGCTCTTCGTATCCGTCTGTAGAATAAATGACAATTCCCGTCTTTGCCGCCCGGCAAAAATCCACCAGACCTGCATCTGTGGAAGCATTGAGTGCATCAATATTTTCCAGGATCCTGTAATTGGCCAGCTTCATTACCGTTCCCTGTACATCATACTTAAAATCATATACTTCACTGAAACGGTCAGTGGAAAATGTACTGGTAAAACCGAGAATTTCCGACTTCAGTTCATTTAAGTCCTCATTGGAAAGGGAATTTTCATCCGGATCACCGGTACCCACCATCTCGGAAATCTTCCCTGTTTCATCCACCGTATAGACCAGATCCCCCACGGCCACTCTGCCGCCTTCTCTGGCATAATAATTGATGTAACCGCTGCCGGTACTGCTGACAATCTCTTCCTGCCGGATGGCGATTCCTTTGTATACATTGTTAACGGAAAGAGAACCCGTTTTCACCTCATAACCAATGATATGGCTGGAAGTAAAGTACATTACCACACAAATAACAATATAGACAGATATACATCCGAAAATAATCATGCCCAGATTGATATTCAGCGGTTTCCGATATTGTCTGATTTTCCCTGAACGATTATTTGCCATGCCACACCCTTACTACGGAAAAGCCCCTGCCTTATGGCAGAGGCTTTTTGTTTATCTATTTAAAGAGATACGATAACCTTATCCTTCAGACTTTCAGGAAGCTCCGGCTCATCCAGGGATATATTGATAACAAAATCCACATGGAACAAACCGCTGATCTTTTCCAGCTTTTGAATTGCCGGTTCAATGTCC
This sequence comes from Lachnospiraceae bacterium, assembly GCA_009774625.1. Lineage (GTDB taxonomy): Bacteria > Bacillota > Clostridia > Lachnospirales > Lachnospiraceae > VSOB01. The sequence continues at coordinate 19,045 of VSOB01000027.1, read as the reverse complement.
TGCCCTTCCAGATGCGCATTGACAAGGAAGCTGTCCAGATACATCTGCTCCAGATCGTGATCCTGAGAAATAATACCGCAGATAAATCCGATAAATTCATCACAATCATTGATCAGATAGTCCGAAACATTGATCAGACGGATTTTGTTATTCAGCTCATACATATTTTTGGAGTTCTTATCCAGATATACAATATTTCCGGATGCAGTTTTCACTGCGCTATTCACTTTATCTAATAAATGTTTTGTCTTGCCTTTCCCTTTTTTGCCAACGATTAATTGAACCATCGCAATCCCTCCTAAAGTAAACTTGTTATACCCATTATAAATTATTAAGAAATAAAAAACAACCCTTAATGCGCATTGATTTCTGACAGCAATCCTGTCATTTCCTCATATAATACCGACCGTTCACTGGCATGAAGGATCACGGAAATATAAGGATTGCCGGAAGCATCCTTTGCCAGCAGGATCAGACAGCTCTTCGCAGCGCTGGTGGTTCCTGTCTTGCCGCCGATTACTGTAATATTCTCAGGCGCCTCATATGCTCCCTGCAAATATTGATTGGTGGTTTTAAAATCAAAAGTCTTTGTCTCTCCGTTTCTGTCCATATAAGTGGTCGTATAAGAATCCTTACTGATGATTTCTGTAAACAACTCATACTTCATGGCTTCATTAAAAATCAAATACATATCATAGGCCGTCACATAATGGTTTTCATCCTGCAATCCATGCGGATTGACAAAATGGCTCCCGGTTGCCCCCAATGCCTGGGCTTCCTGATTCATCATTTCCGCAAAGCCTTCTTCACTGCCGCCGATGTGCTCCGCAATGGCAAGTCCCGCATCATTGGCCGAATAAATCAAAAGCGCATGCAATGCCTGTTCCAGTGTCAGACAATCCCCCGCTTTCAGGCCACAGAGCTGTGCACCACTCTCGGTAATACCTGCACTGACAGCACTGACGGTAATAATATCCTCAGGATTGCCGCGCTTTAATGCCACAAGCGCCGTCAAAACCTTGGTCAGACTGGCCGGATACAGTTTTTCATGGATGCCCTTGGCATAGATCACCCTGTGCTGACTCAGGTCAAAAAGCCCTCCGCAGCCCTCCTCTTCCAACGAAACAGACACACCCTCCGTCACATCGGAAGCCGTTACACACAAATCCTCCGCAAACAGATCTGCCTGTTCCGTCATGATGCCTTCCGTCATCTGAAAGCTGCTGACTGTACTGTTGGGATCGTATGTAAACGCATATTCTTTTGTTCCACATCCTGTCAAAAGACATATCAGCATCAGCAGAGCCGCTGCAGATATGCTCCTTTTTCTTTTATTTGTACATATCACGCCATTCCATATCCCCTCTGTCCAGCGATTTCAGCAACAGTTCTGCCGATGCCAGATTCGTTGCAATCGGAATATTATGCATATCACATAATCTGTATATGTCCCCGATATTCGGTTCATGGGATTTGGGCGTAAGAGGATCCCGCAGAAAAATAACCAGATCAATTTCATTATTTTCAATCTGCGCACCCAGTTGCTGCGCACCGCCCAAATGTCCGGCCAGATGCTTATGAACATTTAAATTTGTCACTTCCTCCACAAGCCTTCCGGTAGTCCCTGTAGCAAAAAGATCATTTTTAGAAAGTATCCCCCTGTAAGCAATACAGAAATTCTGCATGAGTTTCTTTTTCGCATCATGTGCAATCAGTGCTATTTTCATTGTAAGTCCCTCACTTTATACTAGTATTTTTTCCCTGCAATCGAACGTTTAGAACAAACCCCATACCGATAAACAGACTGACCAGAGAAGTCAATCCTGCACTGACAAACGGAAGCGGTATTCCCGTATTTGGCATCAGCCCTGTGGCAACAGCGATATTCATGTAGCTTTGAAAACCGACCAGACCCGCCATGCCGCTGCAAATGATCATTCCAGCCGTGTCCTTGGCTTTTCTCGCAATCATAACACATTCCAGCGCTATCAGAAACAGAAGAAGAATGACCGTACAGGAGCCTGCAAACCCCAGCTCCTCTCCGATAATGGCAAATATAAAATCTGTCTGCGGCTCAGAAATAAAATTCCCGTTTTTTACGGACCCGATGATATTATTGTTCAGTCCCTTACCCCATAACTGACCGGAACCGATTGCCGTAATGGAATTGGCCTGCTGATATCCTTCCGTATTCACATATTCGGAAGGATGCAGCCAGGCAAGTATACGTGTCTGCTGATAGTCCTTGATCAGTTTCTGATCCGGCTGCAATACGATCATCAGAAAAATCACCACCAGCGGTATCACAACCGCCAGTACACCTGCAATGATCCGGTAATCCAGCCCGCCGATAAACAATATGACACAGAATATCACCATAAGCATAATACTTGTGGAAAGGTCAGGCTGGTGATAGATCAGAAACAGCGGCGGCAGAAACAATGCCACGATCTGTGTCAGCGTGCGAAATGAATTCAATTTCTCCTTCTGTTTCATAATATACTGTGCATAAAACAAAATCAACAGGATTTTTGCAAGTTCGGACGGCTGAAACCGAATTCCCAAAATGGAAAACCATCGCTGTGCACCGCCTGCTTTGGAACCCATCAGTTCCACCAACAGAAGCAGTACCACATTCATAATATAAAAAAGCCAATACAAATTGAGCAGAGCCGTATAATCGAACAGAGAAATGATAATCATCAGAAACACGCCCATTACAAGCCCCATGATCTGCTTGTCCTGAACGGATTTCTCCGCACTTCCGATCGCCAGTATTCCGATCACGGAAATGGCAATCAGCATAATAACCAGTTTAAAATCATAATCTCTGATCCGATATTTCTTTAACATAACCTGCTCCGATTTTATCCGTTTGTTTCATGTTTCAAATCCAGAATCGGAATATTGGCATACAGAATCGGATTTTTTACGATTCTTCCTCTTGCTGCCTCCTTAGTAATCTGGATTTCCATACTCTTTGCATCAATTTTCATATATTTTGATATCACCTTTGCGATATCGGTTTTAATCATGTCCATCATTTCCGGCGAACAGTTGATCCTGTCTGTAATCAGAAGAATTTTCAGCCTGTCTTTTGCCAGCTTGCCGGAAGATTTTTTATGAAACATATGTAATACGCCCATTTTTTACCTCCTCTAATTTCTGTGAAAGATTCCGCTGACACGTGTCCATATGGAAATTCTTTTTTCAAAATTCAGAAAAGGAACTTCTTCGCCCAGCACCCGCAGACCGATATTTTTATATGCACGTCCTGCCAGAGTGGCATTTCCCACCAGCGGTTCGCCCTGATTGGCAGCTATCACCACGTTTTCATCATCTGGTACGATACCGATTAGAGGAATGGCAAGAATATCCGCCACATCACTGACCGACATCATATCTCCCCGCCGGACCATATCAATTTTCAGCTTATTGACCACCAGATCCACCCGTTCAATCTCATTTGCGGAGAGCAGCCCGATAATCCGGTCCGCATCCCGTATGGAAGATACTTCCGGTGTGGTAATCACGAGCGCTCTGTCAGCGCCCGCTATGGCATTCTGAAATCCCTGCTCAATACCGGCAGGACAATCCAGAATGATATAATCAAACTGTTCCCTGAGCGCCTCTATCATTTTAACCATCTGCGGCGGGCTCACTGCCGATTTGTCTCTTGTCTGAGCGGAAGGCATCAGATACAGGCCCGGATATCTCTTATCCTTAATCAGAGCCTGCTTGATTCTGCACTTTCCTTCCACCACATCCACCAGATTATAAACAATCCGGTTTTCCAGTCCCATAATGACATCCAGATTGCGCAGACCGATATCTGTATCAATCAATGCCACTTTTTTCCCCATTGCAGCAAGACCTGTTCCAAGATTTGCAGTCGTAGTGGTCTTTCCTACGCCGCCTTTCCCTGACGTAACGACAATCACTTCACACATAGTGAATACCTCCCTTTTCTTTCATTGTCCCCTAAATTTACGTCCGTGTTATCGTTCTGCTGATCTTCTGCAGTCCTGATCAGTTGGGAAGCATATTTAGTAATTCTTTTGTAACTGGCTCCACGACAATCTTACCTTCTTTTTCATAGGCTATTTTCGGCTGTGTTTTTGGACGGATAGACCACCTCCCTGATTTTTTGGCTGGTTCATATCTCACATCACCGATCTTGAGCTTTTCCGGAGACAGCTCCAGCGCCACGACAAAATGCCCCGGAACGCCGTCTGCACCAGCATAGGCTTCTCCATAAAGACCGCCGATTATGATAATATCTTTTTTGGCTGCAATCACGGCCCCCGGATTTACGTCTCCCACAATCACAACACTGGATTCCATTTCCAGGACCTGACCGTTTTTCAGATTTCCCTTATAAAATTGCCCCTCATTCTCATCCTTTCTGGATGCCTGATGTATGGCCTTCAGATAAGTCTGATTTTTTTCCTCATCTTTCCCTACCAGACAGACAATATGCAGACTGCAATTTTCTGTGATCTGTCTTACAAGCTGGGTTTCCTCTTCTGCATCCAGCTTTCTTCCTTCAAAGGATACTGCCATTTTGGCATCCTTGAAAAACGCGGCAGATTCCCGGAATTTCAATCCCACTTCTTCTGAAAGCTGTGGAAATGCAAGGGTTTCATCTAAAATCACCGCGATTCCGTTCTGAAAGCTCTTGATAATGACCGGACTGTTCATGTTACCCTTCCTTCTTAATTATAAAACTTAATCTCCGCTTGTTCCCACGGCTTCCGGTCTGATTGCACTTCCTGTCAGAATCTTTTCTTCCTCTTCAGGATCAAAATAATACCGGATTACGTCTCTTGAAATCTCAGCCGCATAGGCGGAATTGTATCCAAATGCCACACGGGTAGCGATGGCAATTTCTGGATTCTCATAAGGCGCATAACCTACAAACAACGCGTGGTTGGCACGGTTCCGATTCTCCTGTGCCGTTCCTGTTTTGCCCGCTACATGAACAGACATATTTTCATAGTAGGCCTTGCTTTCAATCACCCGGCGCATCCCCTCGTGAACCACATCCCACTCAAACGATGGCAGCTCAATCTGCCGGATCACTTCCGGCGTAAAATCCTGTTTGATCTCACCGTTGCTGTCGGTCAGTTTATCCAGAAGGCTCAGCTTATAGCATGTCCCACTGTTGGCGACTGTGGTCACATACCTGGCAAGCCCCACTGTGGTCAGGTTATGCGTACCCTGTCCGATGGCTGAACGGACCGCATCAAAATCTGACAGTTCCGGCTCCGATTCGGAAATTTCCACACCGGAAGTTTCATTCAGACCAAACAGTTCCGCATACTCAGCCAGTTTTTCGATTCCCAGATCACTGTCGTAAGATCCGTTGATGCTGCCCAGACGGTAGCCGGTCTCATAGAAAAAGCTGTTGCAGGAATGCTCTATGGCACCTGTCACATCCAACTGTCCGTGACTGCCGCCGCTGGAAACAATCCAGCATTTGGGCGGCGGTGTAATCTTATCAAACGGTCCATAACAGCCAAGACGTTCGTTTACATTGATGCTCCCTTCTTCCAGACCGGCAATGGCCGATATCATCTTAAAGGTGGAGCCGGGCGCACTTCTCTGCTGTGTGGCATAATTCCACATAGGCCTGGAAAGGTCGTTCTGAAGCTGATTATAATAATCGGAATCTATCGTATTGGCCAGTCTGTTGGTATCATATCCCGGATAAGTTACCAGTGCCAGAACCTCTCCACTGTTTACATCCGTTACCACACAGGAGCCGGAACAGGGATCCAGGGCAAGCTGCGCCGGCGTAATATCCAGATGCTCGATCAGTCTCAGCATAAACCCATAGGCTGAGATCTTGCCGCTCAGAAAATCCCGTTCCTCCGTCTCACTCACTTCTACAATGCCCTGTTCCATCAGCACACTGCAGATCTGCTTTCCGGTCAGAATATCTTCGTCTATCATATAACGATACAGCTTTTTTGCAAATTCTGTATTATTGTCCAGCCCTTCAAAAATAGTCTGAATCAACTGTTCATAAATTTCCTCAGAAGAAGCATATTTGCTGTCCAGTCCTATTTTAGTCACATCGATCCAGTTCATTGCAATGGCATGATTCAAATATTCCGCCAGAGAAATGCTTTCTTCATTTCTCCATGCCTGATAAACAGCATCCGTAGTATCGATCAGATCATCCCTGAGAATCCCTTTGTTTTCTGATGCCAGCATGGTTACGATATAGCTTTCATATACCTGATATTCCTCAGGCAGATCCCTGTAGGGGGTGCGCTTTTCCGTAAGCTCGCTGTGAAGCTCACCGAAAACAGCATCCTGACGGTTCTGAAACAGTTGATAGATCTCCTGTTCCACAGGCTGTGCCGTCTTTTTTTCGAAATGTGAAATATTGATAATATTGTTGTTGATCAGCGCATAATATACATCATAGATCGGAATCCGGAGATTCGCTGAAGAAGCCGCCGCTTCTGCGCTGTTTTTGGTATTGTCCAGCTTGGAGATCAGAATGCCGGCAATCTTCTGTTCCAGAATATTGTAAACCGCTTTCTGCAGCTCTTTGTCTATGGTCAGATAAAGGTCACAGCCTGCTGTCGGTTCGGTACGTTCCGTAATCTCGATTACCTTGCCCAGATTGTCCACATACATGATTTCAGAACCTTTTTTACCCTGCAGATCGGTTTCTTTTACCTTTTCAATACCGGATTTACCCACAGTATCCGTCGCCGTGTAAGATTCGTCCTCTTTGGAAAGTTCCGCCAGCTCATCCTGCGAGATCTTGCCGGTATATCCCAGAATATGAGAAAAATAAACGCTGTCCACATATTTTCTGACCGTATCCTCCGCAATGGAAACGCCTTCCAGCACATCGCTGTTTTCCATTACCACAGCAACCGTTTTCTGGTTCACGTCATAGGCAACCGTAGTTGCCATATACTTCTGATAGCTGTTGGCACTCATGGCATAGCGGATGTTGATGATTTTAAGAAGCTCTTCTTTGGTATACCCCAGTCCCGGTACAAAGCTCTTTTTATCGTTTGGATCGGCATACTCACCAATCGCATAACGTTTTGTACCGGCCAGATATTCGATCACTTCCTCCGGCGTGGAACTCTTTTCACTGTAGATCAGCTTATCAGTCGTATCTCTTCCATATACATCGGCCAGAAACCGCAGTTTGGCGGTACCCTCCACCGTAAACTGAAAATGGTTGTCCTTGTCCAGCACAATACTGAAATCATTGGTGATTTTATCCCCGTTCTTTTCGATAATCTCGATCAGTTTCCCGATGGTTTCGTTCAGATTTTTATTTTTGTCTTTTCCGGATTCAAATACGTCCTCAATGGTCACATTATAGGCCAATTCATTATAGGCCAGCAATTCTCCGTTTCTGTCATAAATATTGCCTCTTGTACTGGCAATATAACGTTCTTTTCTGATCTTCAGCTTGAAATTGTCCATGTATTCCGCCCCATGCACGATCTGCAGAGTAAATACACGGTGCAGCAGCGTACCGCAGAGAAAGCAGAAACAAACGACCAGAACAAACAATCTGGAAGTAATCAGATTCAGAAATCGTTCCTTTATTTTATCAAACAAATTTTTTTGCACTCCTTTTTTCGCGCTCTTCCAGCTTCTGGTCTGTTTTCAGAATCAGTGGATACATAACCAAAGAAACTGCTATCGTATAGACCATCTCTGGCAGAATAATCCGGGTCAGATAATATCCGATCTGAAAACGGCTCCTGAGAAGAAAGAGCAGGGAATAACAGAGAATGTTATAGACCAGATCACTGGCAGCGATCAGGCAGAGCGGCAGCTTGATGTCCTCCGGAAAAAATATTTTGCGGAAACTGCCGTTTATGTAGCCGATGTACATGTATATCAATGCATAAAATCCCACGGCTTCTCCAAAAAACACATCCAGGAGCATTCCGCAGACAAACCCTGTTAAAAGCCCGTTTTTGCGGCCTCCCATAAAACCATAGGATGCGGTCAGTATAATCAGCAGATTCGGTATGATCCCGCCAAAGGAAAGTGCATGGAATACCGTGCACTGAAGCAGAAAACTGACCAGAATCAATATGCCGATCAAAAACTTACGTACCATGCGCTGTCCTTTCTCAATCTTCCAGACTCTGTTTCTTTTCCAGAATGATAAGCACCTCTTCCAGATGCTGAAAATCCACTGCCGGGGTCGCATAACCGGATTTGGTCAGATTGTTGGAATCCATTTCCATCGTACTGATATAGCCGATCAAAATACCCGGCAGGTATTTGTCGCTGATGTTGGAAGTCACGATCTTGTCTCCTTCCACCACCTGATTGTCACTGTCCACAAGCTGCTCAAACCGGATCAGGCCCTGGCTCATCAGTTCCAGATCTCCGGACACGATCAGATTGTCGGAAGTGGACAGCACCATTCCGCTCACATTGGAATTGTCATTGATGATGGAAGTCACCTTAGCCCAGTTCTTTCCTACTTCAACGATCCTGCCCACCAGTCCGCTGCCCGCCATCACGTTCATATCCACTTCCAGTCCGTCCTCTTCTCCTTTGTTGATGGTAAAAGAGTGAAACCAGTTGCCGCCGTCCCAGGCAATGATCCTTGCGCCCACCTTTTCGTACTCGGAATATTCCTCATCCAGCTTGTACAGTTCCCGCAGATTGTTCAGTTCATATTTGTCCTGCTGCAGCATAGTGTTTTCGATGGTCAGCTCATCCACCTGTCTTTTCAGCTCCTGGTTTTCTTCCAGCAGCATCCGGATCTGAGAAAGCTCATCCGATTTGTCGCTCAGCCATGTCCCCACTTCCGTGATGCCATTCTGAAACGGTATGGTCACATACCCTATTATCGTTCCAAGAGAGCCGTTAAAGAGATCCGTCGTAAAAGTAATCACCATCAGGCAGATACATAAAAGTGTGATAATCAGAAGCAGATATTTACTGGGCAGAGTAAACTTCTCTCCTTTTCGTTTCACAATCGGACTCATTTTTTATTTACCCATTCCTTCGATCGCATAAGCCACCGATTTATAATTATCATCTTTGATGATCCGGGACAGCCCGATCGCCACACTGGCAATGGGCTGCTCTGCCATATTGACCTGCAACCCTGTCCCCTTGCTGATCAGCTCGCCCAGATGGCTCACCTGGGAAGCCCCGCCGGTGAGATAAACGCCGTGACGATAAATATCCGCCGCCAGTTCCGGAGGTGTCCGTTCCAGAATCACCTTAATATTATCGATAATGGTACTGAAATGCTCCTGCAGCGCCTCATCCACAAGAGTAGTGGGAATCTCCCGCTCCACAGGAAGCCCTGTTACGATATCCCGTCCATACACTACGGCGCCTTTTCCTTCCTGCTCCAGATCCCGCAGTGAAATTTTGACATTTTCCGCGGTCTTTCCTCCAATGATCAGACTGAATTCTTTTCTTATGGCGGAGCGGATGGCTTCGTCAAATTTCTTGCCGCCCACATTGATCAGATGGCTCAGAACAATGCCACCCAGAGACAGAATGGAAATTTCAGTGGTGTCATACCCTACATTAACAAGCAGAACCCCCTGGGAATTTTTGACGTCGATGTCCATGCCCAGACCATCTGCAATGGCTTTTTCCACAACCATGATTTTCTTGGCTTTTACATTGGCATCCTTGATCAGATCATAAAAAGCACGCTTCTCCACTTCCGTAATGTCAGTGGGAACCGCCACATAATAATCAGCCCCCTTGATATTGCCTTTGGTCAGGCCGCCGATAAAAAACTTCACCAGCGTTTCCATATTTTTAATATCCGCAATCACACCGTTGCAGAGCGGATAGGAAATATGAATGTTACCGGGCGCTTTTTCGTACATCTCAAAAGCGGAGTCTCCGTATGCAAATAACGTATTTTTATTTTCGATGGCAATCATGTTCTTCTCTATCATGATGCTGTCGTCAGCCCTGCTGTAAATCTTGATGTTGTTGGTACCCAGATCGATACCAAATGCACTGTTTGCCAATTCAACTTCCCCTTTCTTCTACAGGTAATCCATTTCTTTAAAACTGAAATATTTTTTATCTCCGATAATAATATGGTCAAGCAGAGGGATTTCAATCAGGACAGATGCCTCTCTGATCCGCCGGGTCGCCAGTATGTCCTGTTCTCCCGGCGTGGGATCGCCGCCCGGATGGTTATGCAGCAGCATAATATAAACGGCACTGTTGCGCAGTGCAGTCAGAAAAATCTCCCGCGGCGAGATCAGCGCCGCATTGACCGTGCCTTCCGACAGCACATGCTCTGCAATCAGATGGTTCCGATTGTCCATCATCAAAAGAAAAACTTTTTCCCGCTCAAAATGACGGAGCCGTTCCATGTAATAATCGGCCACTGTTGCGGGACTGGTGATCTGCAGTGTCTCTCTGGCCCTCTCCTGCGCGATTCTGGAGGACAGTTCGGCAATGCATTTGAGTTTGATCGCCTTGACCTGCCCGATTCCCCGGATGCTCATCAGCTCCTTTAAAGAAACATGATGCAGTCCCAGAATCCCCTTTCTGTGCTCACCCGGCAGAGCCAGAACTCTGCCTGCAATGGACACCGTATCCTCACCTACCGTACCGGTACGGAGAATCACGGCCAGAAGCTCCGCATCCGAAAGCTGCTCCGCCCCTCTTTCCAGATATTTTTCGTATGGCCCGTCCTTATGGACCTTGTTTTGTGTATTGTGTTTATCCTGCATATGATCGTCTTATCATTCAGGCAGGCCCCCGTATGCAATCCTGCTTCCTGTTCTGTCATGACTGCGACAGAGTGCAAAGCACAATTGTACGTTGTTAATATTACCACAAATCCCATTTTATGTATATAAAATTTCCGGAAAATTTTTCGTGCTTTTTTATGAAAAATCGCCTTTTACCAGTCCTTTTTCGACCAGATTCTGCAAGGTTTTCAGGATACCGAACTTGGCATGCTGCCAGGTCAGGCCGCCCTGAAAATAAACCGCATAGGGCGGTTTGACAGGTCCGTCTGCGGACAGCTCTATAGAAGAGCCGGAAACAAATGCGCCTGCCGCCATAATCACCTGGCTGTCATAGCCCGGCATATCCGCCGGCATGGGCCGGACAAAGCTGTCCACCGGCGCCGCAGCCTGGATTCCCTGACAGAAGGCAATGAGCATATCCGGATTTCCAAACCGTACCGCCTGGATAATGTCATGGCGGGTCTGACTGCCGCCGGGAATCACTTCAAATCCCAGCCTTTCATAGAGATTGGCGGCAAACACCGCACCCTTTAATGCCCCTGCCGTTACCACCGGAGCCAGAAACAGACCCTGATAAAAAGAAGGCAGCGCCGCCAGCGAAGCTCCCACTTCCTTGCCCAGTCCGGGAGACGTCAGCCGGAACGCCGCATTTTCAATACATTCTTTTTTTCCTGCCAGATAACCGCCGATAGGCGCCAGGCCGCCGCCGGGATTTTTAATCAGAGAACCTACCACCATATCCGCCCCCACATCGGAAGGCTCCAGTGTCTCTACAAATTCGCCATAACAATTGTCCACCATACAGATTACATCCGGCCGCCGTGCCCGGATAAAGGCGATCAACTCCCCGATCCGGCGTACCGACAGTGTGGGGCGGGTTTGATATCCTTTGGAACGCTGAATGGTCACAAGCCGTGTCTTCTCCCCAAGTGCCTGCGCAATGGCCGGATAATCAAAGCTGCCGTCCGGCAAAAGATCCACCTGCCTGTAAGAAATGCCGTATTCCAGGAGAGAGCCTCTGGAGGGACGGATACCGATGACCTCTTCCAGTGTATCATAGGGTTTGCCCACCGGAGAAAGCAGCTCGTCGCCGGGACGCAGATTGCTCATCAGCGCCAGCGCCAGTGCATGTGTGCCACAGGTGATCTGAGGCCGCACCAGTGCGTCCTCTGTATGAAAGACATGCGCATACACCCGTTCCAGCGTTTCTCTTCCCAGATCATTGTAACCATATCCGGTGGTGCCGCTCAGACAGGCCTCACTGACTCTGGCTTCCTGCATGGCTCCCAATACTTTCAACTGATTGTACTCTGCCACTGCATCAATTTCCTCAAATCTGTCCTTAAGCGCCGCCAGTACCTTCTCTCCGAATGCGTACACCGGCCCGGAAATCCCCATTGTCTCATATTGCCTGCGCTGTGCTTCCAGCACCGGTTCTGCAAAAGCGCCCTCATCTCTTTTCATCAATCCATTCCTATTCCTTTCTCTCTCATATTCTCCTGTATACAGGCCAGAATCCGTTCTTCATCATAATCAAACTGCTTCTTTTCCAGCCAGATCACATCCCGTTCCCTGCGAAACCAGGTGAGCTGGCGTTTGGCGAAATGACGGGTGTCCCGCTTAATCAGATATACGGCCCGCTCCAATGTGAGCCTGCCTTCCAGATAAGCCATAATTTCCTGATAGCCCAGCCCCTGCATGGAAACCATATCCGGCCTGCAGCCCATCTGCCATAACCGCTTCACCTCTTCCACCAATCCGTCTGCCAGCATCTGATCCACACGCCTGTCAATGGTATCATAGATCCGCTGACGATCGTCGTTCAATACAAAATAGCATGCATTATATTTACATTCTCTGGCCCGTTCTTTCTCATTGTGTTCCGAAAAGCGCTGTCCGGTCAGATGATAATATTCCAGCGCCCGGATAACCCGCTTTTTGTTGTTGACATGAATCGTATCCGCAGATACAGGATCACAGGCACGCAGCATGCCATGCACATAATCCGCCCCATGTTCCTCCCACAGCCGGCTTATCATATCTCTGTATGCCCCGTCACCGTCCTCTTTGGTAAAATCAATGCCATACAACACCGACTGAATATAAAACCCTGTTCCGCCCACCACGATAGGAATATGCCCCCGTTCATAGATTTCCCGGATGTATCGGACCGCATACTGCTGAAACAGGGTAATATTGAAACACTCCGTCGGTTCCAGTATATCAATCATATGATGGGGCACCCCCTGCATTTCTTCCGGTCTGATCTTGGCCGAACCGATGTCCATATGCCGGTACACTTGCATGGAATCCGCAGAAATGATCTCTCCTCCCACCCGCTTTGCAAGTGCGATGGATAGTCCGGTCTTTCCCACAGAAGTGGGACCTGTCAATACCAGCAAGGGTGATTTTTTTTCCATAACACCTGCTTCCTTTCTTTATACAATCCTGTGAAACCTCTTCTCCAGTTCATATTTGCTCATTGTGATCACAACAGGTCTGCCGTGCGGACAGTGATAGGGATTGTCCAATGTAAGCAGCTCGTCGATCAAGCTTTCCGCCTCTTCTCTGCACATAGCATGATTGCCCTTGACGGCGGCTTTACAGGACATGGAGGCCAGCTTTTCCGTGATCACCTCCGGTTCTCCTCTCAGCGGCCCGTCTGCCAGCTCATCCAGCACCTCTTCCAGAAGTTCCTTTGCCGAATGTCCGAACAGCTCTGTGGGAACCCCCCGCACTGCATAGGCATTGCCGCCAAAGGATTCGATTTCAAATCCCATCTGCTCGAAATAGCCGGCGTATTCCCGGTACACCGCTTCCTCTCTGCCGCCCAGCGTCAGAATCATCGGCGGACTGATCTGCTGGGACGCTCTGCTCCCGTCCCGTATCTGTCTGATCAGCCGTTCGTATCTGATCTTCTCATGAGCGGCATGCTGATCGATCAACAGTAACTTGTCTCTGACCTCCACGATCCAGTACGTATCAAAAACCTGTCCCACGATCCGGTATTCTTCCCGCAGATTACCGTCAATCAGCTTTTCTTCAAAAAAATTCATCTGTACCGGTTTCTCCACCAGAATATGGGCATCCTTTTTGATCACATTGGCATGCAGAGCGCTGCTCTCCCCGGTTTCCGTCCCTGTCTTTGTCCCGAACATCCTGGCATAGACCGGCTCTTCCGCCACTTTGGCCATACCATTTTCACTGTCCCAAAGCTGACGCTCCCGCTCCTTTGACATCTTTGCCAGATTCTCCTGCATTCGTTTTCTGGCCTGGGTTTCAAAAGGCTCCGGCACCGATATCCGTACCGGTGCCTTATTTTCCTTCTCCTGTGTCAGTTTTACCGACTTTAGCATTTCCCTTTCTGTCAGCGCACCTCTGACAGTTTCAAAAATAAAATCCGCCAGTTCCTTTTCCTCATGAAACCGGACCTCCATTTTGGACGGATGGACATTCACATCCAGCCTGTCCGCATCCAACAGAAGATGCAGTACAAAAAACGGATACTTATGCTGCATAAGATATGGTTTATAGGCCTCCTCCGCTGCTTTTGAGATCACGGCGCTTTTGATCAGCCTTCCATTGACAAAGCAGGTTTCAAAATTCCGGTTGGCCCTTCCGATCAGCGGCGTACCGATCAGCCCGGACAGACGTTTTCCTTTGGACTCTTTTTCTATCCAAAACACTTCCCCTGCAATTTCTCTGCCGTAAATACGGTAGATCACTTCCTTTAAGTCGCCGTTTCCACAAGTATGGAATTTCACCTGGCCGTTCATCCGATACTGAAAAGAAACCTCCGGTCTGGACAACGCCAGATGTTCCATCAGATCGGTGATGTATCCCCCCTCTGTCTGGGGCGTTTTTAAAAACTTTTTCCGGGCCGGCATATGATAAAACAGATTCCGTACCAAAACTGTGGTTCCTTCCGGCGCTCCGATCTCTTCCAGTTCTTTCTCTGTTCCTCCCTCAATCACATATCTGATACCGGTAAGTGACTCTCTTACCCTGGTAATCATCTCCACCTGAGCCACCGCACAGATACTGGAAAGCGCTTCTCCCCGAAACCCCAGAGAATGGAGCTTCTGCAGATCGGATGCCGAACGGATCTTGCTGGTGGCATGGCGCAGAAAGGCTTTTCTCACCTGATCCTGTGCAATGCCTCCGCCATTGTCAGTGACGCGGATCAGAGAGATGCCCCCGTCTTTTATTTCCACCGTCACTGCATCCGCACCACAGTCCATCGCATTTTCCACCAGCTCCTTCACCACACTGGCCGGCTTGTCCACCACTTCTCCCGCAGCAATTTTATCAATCGTGTTTTCGTCCAGAATCCGAATCTCCATACCTTCCTCCACTGGCTACCATCTGTTTTTCAGCTTATTCTGCAGCCGATAGAGCGTATTCAGCGCATCTAATGGCGTCAGATTGCTAATGTCAATTTCCTTCAGCTCTTTGAGCACATCCTCGTCCTTTACCGTGTCAAAAAGTGACATCTGTGTCAAATCCACCTCATCATACCGGGGCATCTTTTTCTTCTCGCCGGATGTACCTACCGCAATGCTCTGTACCTTTTCCGTAATATCATTGTCACTGAGCTGCTCCACGATTTCTTTTGCCCGGTCGATGATCATATCCGGCACCCCGGCCAGCTTGGCCACCTGTATCCCATAGCTTTTGTCTGCACCGCCCTTTACGATCTTTCTCAAAAATACGATATCGTCGCCTTTTTCCTTTACGGCAATGCAGTAATTGTTTACATTGTTCATCTTGCCTTCCAGCTCGGTCAGTTCATGATAATGGGTGGCAAACAGGGTTTTGGCCCCCAGCAGTTTCTTATTGCTGATATGCTCGATTACCGCCCAGGCGATCGAAAGCCCGTCAAAGGTAGAGGTGCCTCTGCCGATTTCATCCAGAATCAGCAGACTATTTCTGGTGGCATTGCGCAGAATGTTGGCCACCTCATTCATTTCCACCATGAAAGTGCTCTGCCCGCTGGCCAGATCATCGGAAGCGCCCACCCTTGTAAAGATCCGGTCCACAATGCCGATGTCCGCCCGGCCCGCCGGAACAAAGGAACCGAGCTGCGCCATCAGCACAATCAGGGCGCTCTGACGCATATAAGTGGATTTCCCTGCCATATTCGGACCGGTAATCACGGAAATACAACGGCGCTTATTGTCCAGATAGGTATCATTGGCAATAAACATATCATTCTGTATCATCTGTTCCACTACAGGATGTCTGCCGTCCCGGATATCAATGATCCCTTTTTCGTTCAGTGTGGGCCTGACATACTGATTGCGCTCCGCCACCAGCGACAGAGACGCAAACACATCCAGTCTGGCCACCGCTTTGGCCGTATGCTGAATCCGCCTGATCTGTCCTGCGATCTGCTCCCTGATCCGGCAGAATGCATCGTATTCCAGTGTGCACAGCTTATCCTCCGCATTCAGTATCCGGTCCTCCAACTCCTTCAGCCGGGGCGTGGTATACCGCTCCGCATTGGCCAGAGTCTGTTTTCTCGTATAATCATCCGGCACCAGATGACGATACGAATTTGTAACTTCAAAATAATAGCCGAAAATTTTATTGTATTTGATACGCAGATTTTTGATTCCGGTACGCTCTCTGTCCGTCTCCTCCAATTGGGCCAGCCAGGTCTTGCCTTCCGTTTTGGCCCGGCGCAGTGCGTCAATATCCGGATCAAAGCCTTCCCGGATCATACCGCCCTCCCGGATGGACAGAGGCGGCTCTTCTACGATGGACGCTGCAATCAATTCACAGATATCCCGCAGGTCGTCCATTTCCTCCCTGATTTCCTGCAGGGCAGCCGCATCCATTCCCTGCAGGACTGTCCTGATATGAGGCAGCATGGACAAAGAACTCTGCAGTGCCAGAAAGTCTCTGGGATTGGCTGTCCGATAGCTGACCTTTCCAAGAAGCCGTTCCAGATCATATACCGACTGAAGATACTCCCGCATTTCATCCCGTGCCGATACTTCCCGGCAAAGAGTTTCAATGGCATCCAGACGCTGTTCAATGCACGCCCGGTCGATCAGCGGCTGTTCCAGAAAGCTGCGCAGCATTCTGGCTCCCATAGCCGTCCTGGTCTTATCCAGCACCCATAAAAGAGAACCTTTTTTCTGCTTTTCCCGAAGCGTTTCCGTCAGCTCCAGATTCCGTCTGGTAGAACTGTCCAGCAGCATATATTTGCTGATCAGATAAGGAGTTAAATGGGTAAAATGCTCCAGAGAAGTTTTCTGATTTTCGTACAGATACTGCAGCAGGCTTCCGGCCGCAATCACACCGTTGGGAAAATCCTCAATGCCCAGACCACTGAGTGCATTGACATGAAAATGCTTCTGAAGGCAGTTCCTGCAGTTGATCTCATCAAAACAGACCGGCTCCAGCGCATAGACCGTAATGCCCAGCCGGTTTCTTAAATCCTCCACATCCACGCCGCTGACCAGAAAAGCATCGTTACAGATGATTTCCGAAGGCATATATTTATAAATTTCATCCACCAGTTTTCTGGTATCTTCTATTTCTGTCAGAACATAGTCACCTGTGGTCACATCCGCCACAGAAACCCCGGTTTTTCCGGAAAACCAGACAATGCTCATCAGATAATTGTTCTTTCCGTCATCCAGCGCCTGAATATTCAGATTGGTACCGGGAGTCACCACCCGCACTACCTCCCGCCGGACAATGCCTCTTGTCTGCTTCGGATCCTCCACCTGTTCACAGACGGCCACTTTATATCCCATAGAAACCAGCTTGTTCAGATACCCCTCCACAGCATGATAGGGGACACCGCACATGGGAGCTTTCTCCTCCTGCCCGCAGTTTTTGCCGGTCAGTGTGATCTCCAATGCCCTGGATGCGGTCAATGCGTCCTCATAAAACATTTCATAGAAATCACCCAGGCGGTAAAACAGGATACAATCCTGATACTGTTTCTTTGTCTCCATGTACTGCTGCATCATCGGCGTTAATTCTGCCATGCTTTTTCTCCTGTTCTGTCGTAATCAAACTTTTGCCTTTTATGTTTTTCAGACTGACTGAAAGAAAGGGTCATTTTATAATTCCGTTCGGATCGGAAACAGCATGTCCCATATAATAGAATCCTTTGCACTCTTCCAGTCTGACAGTCATATACTGCCCGATCAGCTCTCTGCCGCCCGGAAAATGCACCAGCATATTGCAGGACAGACGTCCGGTCACAAGCCGGCTGTCATGCTCATTCACATCCTCTACCAGCACTTCCGCTTCCTGTCCCGAAAACCGCGCTGCCCGCTGCTTTGCCACCTCCTGCACCACATGCAGCAGTCTGTCAAAATTTTCCTTTACTTCATCTGCCGGCACCTGGTTTTCCATAGCTGCCGCCGGTGTACCCGTGCGTTTGGAGTATATAAACGTAAATGCATTGTCAAATCCCACCTTTTGCACCACATCAATGGTATCATACACATCCTGAGCAGTTTCGCCGGGAAAACCCACAATGATATCGGTGGTCATCGAAAGATCCGGAATCTCCCTGCGGATCTTTTCCGCCAGAGAAAGGTACTGTTCCTTCGTATATCGTCTGTTCATCGCCTGTAAGATCCGGCTGGAGCCGGATTGAAGCGGAAGATGCAGATGACGGCAGATCTTCTCCGAATCCCGCATCACACCGATCAGTTCATCCGACAAATCTTTGGGATGCGGCGTCATAAACCGGATGCGCCGGATCCCCGGAACCTGCTCCACCTCCCGAAGCAGTCCGGCAAAGGAAAGGGGATGTGTCAAATCCTTTCCATAAGAGTTAACATTCTGTCCCAGCAGCATGATTTCCGTCACCCCGTTTGCCGCCAGTCTTTTGACCTCTTCCAGAATATCCTTTGCCTCCCGGCTCCGCTCCCGTCCCCTTACATAGGGAACGATGCAATAGCTGCAGAAATTATTACAGCCATACATAATATTGATGCCTGATTTGAACCCGTACTTTTGCTCGGTGGGCAGGTCCTCCACCACCTTGTCTGTTTCCTGCCAGATGTCCATCACCAGTCCTTCACAAGTCAGGCATGTGTACAAAAGTTCCGCAAATTTGTACAAATTGTGAGTACCGAACAGCAGATCCACAAAAGCATAACTTTTTTTGATTTTTTCTATCACGGAAGGCTCCTGCATCATACAGCCGCAGAGGGCGATTTTCAAATGGGGATTTCTGCGTTTATAGCCATGCAGCACCCCCAGACGCCCATATACCTTCTGGTTTGCAGTGTCCCGAACCGTACAGGTATTATAATTAATAAAAT
>VSOB01000026.1 GCA_009774625.1 Lachnospiraceae bacterium | reverse complement strand
GGAACTGTATCCATGCATTGACGATGGCAGACTATCGGCAGATTCCGGACGGCAGCTATCTGGCCATACAGGGGACTAGTGTGGGTCTGTATCCGGATACGGAGGATGTGGTGATCTGTGAGCCCGGTCTGTATAAAATGATACATACCGGCTATGATCTGATTTACAGGCCTTTTGATACCCGGTTTATGCAGCTTGTCAGAGCACAGGGCGGCAGGGCATACAACGGTCTGAAGATGCTGGCTTACCAGGCAATCGGAGCCTGGGAGCTGTGGAACAATACAGAGGTGAGCCAGGCAGCGGCAGATCATATCATACGAAAACTGAAGGAAGAAACAAAGACAGATGAGTAACATAATTTTAACGGGATTTATGGGCAGCGGTAAGACCAGCACAGGCATCCGGCTGTCCTATCGTCTGCGCCGGGCGTTTCTGGATACGGACCAGCTGATTGAACGGGAACAGGGAAAGGAGATCTCCCGGATCTTTGCGGAGGAGGGAGAAGAGCAGTTTCGGGAAATGGAAACCCGGATGCTGAAAAAACTGGTGGAAACGGAGCAGGAGCGGATCATTTCCACAGGCGGAGGACTTCCGATGAGAGCGGAAAACCGGCCTCTGCTGCATGCGCTGGGTACGGTGGTGTATCTGAAGGTAACGCCGGAAACGGTATATGAAAGACTGCGGGAGGACACCGGCAGGCCTCTGTTGCAGTGTGAGGATCCGCTTCGGAGGATCCGGGAGCTGATGACAGAGCGGGAGGCTGTCTATCAGGCAGGTGCGGATGTGGTGATAGAGGCGGACGGCAGAGAGACGGACGACATCGTAAAGGAGATTGAGGAGAAAACGGTATGAATCTTTTGATAATCAACGGTCCCAATATTAATTTTCTCGGCATTCGGGAAAAGGCTGTTTACGGCACCCAGGATTATGATGCGCTGCTGGGCATGCTGGCTGAAAAGGGAGAAGAGACGGGATGTAGGATCGAGGTGTTTCAGAGCAATCATGAGGGCGCGATCATAGACCGGATCCAGGATGCCTATAGTGACGGCACCGACGGTATTGTCATCAATCCGGGGGCATATACCCATTACAGCTATGCCATCCGGGATGCATTGGCATCGGTTCCCATGCCGAAAATAGAAATCCATATTTCGGATATTACAAAGCGGGAGGCGTTCCGCAGCCTTTCCGTGACGAAAGATGTCTGTGACGGTCAGATTTACGGACAGGGGCTTTCGGGTTATTTGACGGCAATAGATGAGATTTGCAGGTTAATTGACAAAAAAATAGTTGAAAAGTAACAGGATATGGTTTACACTATATGGGAATTATAACGTGAAGATTTAGGAGGATCAGCATATGATTTCTGCAGGTGATTTCAGAAATGGCATTACCATTGAGTTAGATAATAACATTTTCCAGATTATTGAGTTCCAGCACGTAAAGCCCGGAAAAGGCGCGGCATTTGTCCGGACCAAGCTGAAAAACATCAAGAGCGGCGGCGTGGTGGAAAAGACATTCAGACCTACAGAAAAATGTCCGCAGGCGCGCATTGACAGAAAGGACATGCAGTATTTATATTCAGACGGGGACTTGTTCAATTTTATGGATGTGGAGACTTATGACCAGATTGCGCTCAATCAGGAAACCATCGGCAATGCGCTGAAGTTCGTGAAAGAGAATGAAATGGTAAAGGTCTGCTCTCACAATGGCAATGTATTTGCCATTGAGCCGCCTCTGTTCGTAGAGCTTGCAATTACAGAAACCGAGCCTGGTTTTAAGGGGGATACCGCTACAGGCGCGACCAAGCCGGCCACCGTGGAGACGGGTGCCAATGTGCTGGTTCCGCTGTTTGTGGAGATCGGCGATGTGATTAAGATTGACACAAGAACAGGGGAATATCTGTCCAGAGTATAACTGTTTTTTCTTTCAGAGTCTGAGCTTATAAGACAATAGAATCTGTTCTATTGTCTTTTTCTGTGTACGGGAAAACCCGGCCCATCTTTTATTGATTACGGTATATCCGTAATCTGTCGGATTATATTCATTTCAGAAAGGAAAATCAAATATCTATGACATCATATCAGACATTTTTACAAAAGCTGAGAGGAGGACTGTCCCGGTATCTTGGGGAAGGATACAGGGTGGAGATCAGGGAGGTGAGGAAAAATAACGGTGTGGTCTGCAGCGGACTGATGATTCTGTGTGGGGATTCCAATGTATTTCCGACTATTTATATGGAGGAGCTGTTTCAGTCTTATGTGGACGGAGTGCCGTTGTCCCATATTATGCACAATGTGCTCTGTCTGTATGAGCGCTGCAGGATCAGGGAAAATTTTGATACGGAGATTTTCAGGGACTTTAAAAGGATCAGGGAACGGATTGCGTACAGGCTGGTCGGCTATGAAAAAAACAGAGAGCAGCTCCCGGAAATACCCCATATGCGTTATCTGGACATGGCTCTGGTCTGTTACATCAGTTTTCCGATGGAGGGGCCCGGCAGCGCGGCGGCACTGGTCAGACAGGACATGTGCCGGTTGTGGGGAATCGGAGAAGAGGAACTGTTTGCCTGCGCCGGAGAAAATACCCCGCGGCTGTTTCCGGCCTGTATCAGAGATATGCGGCAGGTGCTGAAAAAACGGACAGAATCGTCATATGAAAAGGAGGAGAGTGCATATATGTATCTACTGACAAACAAAAAAGGGCAGTATGGAGCTGTATGCATGGTGTATCCGCAGCTCTTGCAGAAGGTGGCGCAGCGTCTGGAACATAATTTTTTTATTCTGCCCGGTTCTGTGCATGAGACGATTCTTGTGCCTGAAAGGAGGGGAGTTAAGGGCAGTGACTTTGGAGCAATCGTAAGGGAAATCAATCGTACCCAGGTGGATCCGGAAGAAGTACTGACGGATTCGGTATACTATTATGACAGAAAAAAAGAAAAAATTTTAATACTGGACAATTCATGTTAGCTATGATATAATCTGTCAGAGTGATGTAATAACTTTATAACAACTTTGTAACAACTCACATTATGCACCCGTAGTCTAACGGATAGAACGAAGGCCTCCGACGCCTTTAATGCAGGTTCGATTCCTGTCGGGTGCATTTTGCATCACTCTGACAAAAAATAAGGATTGAAGGAAATATGAATTTGAATTCGGATGGATGGAAGCAAAGAGTCCTTTTTGCTTTAATAGAAGCAAGAGACTGGATAGTACAGCACAGAAAAGTATCCGTTCCCGTGGCAGTGGTTATATTGATTGGTCTGTTGGTTGGCGTTTCCCTGCTCCATACAAGCAAAGAAGCGGAAGAAGCGGTGGAGGAGTCTGTATCAATACCGGAGGTGCCTCTGGAGGAAAATGCAGTGGCTGCTGTCAATGAGCTGATGAACAGCTATTATACGGCGCTGGAAGATGCCGATATCGAAAAGCTGGATCAGCTTGTAAATTATATCAGTGAATCAAACAAACTGAGGATTCAGAAAAAAAGCAATTATATTGACAAGTACAACAACATTACCTGTTATACAAAAAAAGGGCCGATGGAGGATTCCTATATCGTCTATGCGTATCAGGAAGTGAAGTTTTATGATTATGATACGTTGGTGCCGTCGCTCAATACCTTTGTGGTCTATAAAAATGAGGAAGGCTCCTATTATATTTATGAAGGAGATATGGACGACAATGTGCTGCAGTATTTTAACGGGCTTTCCGCCCAGGAGGATGTGGCGAATCTGTGCAACACCGTGCAGGCCAGGTACAATGAGGCGATCGCACAGGACGAAGCTCTGTCAGACTTTATGGGAAGCTTTAATGACCGGATCAGCGAAGAGGTAGCGCAGGCGATTGCGGAAGTGGAGCAGAGCGCATCTTCGGAAGATGGAGCGGAGCCGGAAGCGGCAGAGGGTACAGAGCCGGAAGCGGCAGAGGGTACAGAACCGGAAGCCCAGCCGGAGGAAACATCTGTGGAACCGGAAAAGCCGAAGATAACGGAAGTGGAGACGATAGATACAGTCAATGTAAGGACGTCTGACAGTGAAATGGCCGATAAGCTGGGCAGAGCGGAAAAGGGGATGCGGCTGCCTCTGGTGGAAAAAAGAGAGAACGGCTGGAGTAAGATTGTATTTGAAGGAAAAGAAGCCTTTATCAAATCAGAATTTCTGGCAGACATAGTTGATACGGCAGAAGGGCAGCAGGAGGCATCCAATACGCAGACAGAGCAGCAGGAACCGGAAGGAGAGAGCCAGCAGCAGAGCAGCAGTTCCGGCGGCGGACTGGTGGGATCCGACGGCAAAGTAACAGCCAAGACAACCGTCAATGTACGTTCTTCCGCCAACGAAAGCGGTGAACGGCTGGGCGTGATTTATGAAGGCGAACAACTGGAACTGGTCATGCAGCAGGCAGACGGCTGGTGCAAAGTGAAGTACGACGGTAAGACCGGGTATGTCAAGACTGAGTTTGTAGAATAAGAGCGGAAAAGAATCATTGTGTGGGCAATGGTTCTTTTTTATGTGCTTTGGATCATAAAAGCCGCTTACCTGAAGTAACAAAAAAGTCTTTTGGTACAATCCCCAGGTTTTGTATAGTATGTCATATTTGGGAAATACTGTAGAAAAAAGGGCACAGGGGTGATATTATGAGACGGGAAGATATCCAGGTATTCCGGGATGTGCAGAAGCATGCGGAACTGGCAATGAAAGCGGTCGATACCATTTCCGATAAAACATATGACGATGCTCTGGCACTTCAGCTTTCCAGACAGTCGCTGAAATATTCACAACTGCGGAATCAGGCAGTGGACAAGCTGCTGGCGGCGCATCTGGAACCTGCCAGGACCAATGTGGTACAGGAAATGCTGGTTGCAGGCAATATCCATAAGGATACGCTGCTCAATACAAGCACCAGCCATATTGCAGAGGTGGTCATACAGGAGAGCAGCAGAAAGATCAGCAGGCTCTGCCAGTCCCTGCACAGATATGAAAATGCGGGAGATGAGGCAGTAGAGATGGCACGGGAGTTTATGGACTTTGAGGAATCCAATATCCGGCAGCTTCGCAAGTTTCTGTAGCCACAGGAAAGAAAACTTTTGCGATTTAATTGAATAAAGTGCTTGCCATTCGTAAAATAGCGTTATATAATACTAGATGGATTTATAAATTATACGTGTATACAATTTGAAGGAGGATATGTTATGTCATACGTTGATGAAGTGATTGATCTGGTGGTGGAAAAAAATCCTGCGCAGCCGGAATTTCATCAGGCAGTCAAAGAGGTTCTGGAATCTCTTCGTGTGGTGATTGAAGCCAATGAGGAAGCGTACAGAAAGGATGCACTGCTGGAGAGACTGGTGACACCGGAAAGACAGCTTCTGTTCCGTGTTCCGTGGGTCGATGACAAAGGTCAGGTACATGTAAACAATGCGTTTCGTGTACAGTTTAACAGTGCAATCGGGCCTTACAAGGGCGGTCTGCGTCTGCACCCTTCCGTAAATCTGGGAATTATCAAGTTTCTGGGGTTTGAACAGATTTTTAAAAATTCCCTGACCGGACTGCCTATCGGCGGCGGCAAGGGCGGTTCTGATTTTGATCCCAAAGGAAAATCCGACAGAGAAGTGATGGCGTTCTGCCAGAGCTTTATGACAGAGCTGAGTAAATACATAGGCGCTGATACGGATGTGCCTGCAGGAGATATCGGAACAGGGGCAAGAGAGATCGGTTATATGTTCGGACAGTATAAGAGAATCAGAGGGGTTTATGAGGGCGTATTGACCGGCAAAGGACTGTCCTATGGCGGATCTCTGGCCAGAACGGAGGCAACCGGATACGGTCTTTTGTATCTGACAGAGGAGATGCTGAAATGCAATGGACATGATTTAAGCGGCAAGACAGTAGTGATCTCCGGTTCCGGCAATGTGGCAATCTATGCGACGCAGAAGGCGCAGCAGTTAGGCGCCAAAGTAGTAACGGTATCCGATTCCACCGGCTGGGTATATGATAAAGACGGCATCGATGTGGCGCTTCTGAAAGAAATCAAAGAAGTAAAGCGGGCCAGACTGACCGAGTATGCAAAGGCAAAACCGGGCGTGGAATATCATGAAGGCAGGGGTGTATGGACCATTCCCTGTGATGTGGCGCTTCCCTGTGCCACTCAGAATGAGCTGGATCTGGAGGATGCAAAAGCACTGGTAGCCGGCGGCTGTATCGCGGTGGCAGAAGGAGCCAATATGCCGACTACGATGGAGGCGACTGAGTATCTGCAGAAAAATGGCGTATTGTTTGCACCGGGTAAAGCTGCCAATGCAGGCGGCGTGGCAACATCGGCATTGGAGATGAGCCAGAACAGCGAGCGTTTAAGCTGGACCTTTGAGGAAGTGGACGGAAAGCTGAAAAATATCATGGTTAACATTTTCCACAATCTGGATGAGGCGGCAAAGAAGTATGGCATGGAAGGCAATTATGTTGCCGGCGCCAATATTGCAGGCTTTTTGAAAGTGGCTGATGCTATGACGGCTCAGGGCATCGTATAAAAAAGAAAAAAATGATATGAAATGGCGCGGGCGCCCGCAGGGGCGTGACCGCGCCATTTCAGTATCAGCATGAATCAATAGAACTGACTCAGAGCGAACTGGGGCAGGGAAAGTGCAAATGCATCGCTCAGTTCGTTCAGCATTGCCGGATACTGATCGTCAAACTGTTCCGGCATATAGGTGATCTGTGCGTAGAGATAATAGTTAGGCTGTTTGTAATCCGCATACAGGATAGCAACCCGCGGCAGTGTTTCCCCATTGACTTCTTCATAATAGGCGATCTGCTTGTAAGAGATATCATAGTCCGTATTATACTGGGTTTCACCGATCTCTGGTTCGATCAGGTTAAGGCCTGAATTGACAAGTTCCTGATAGGCCTGGTCTACCACAGTTTGGGCATTTCCCTCTGTATACAGAGATGTCTGGGAAACCTGCATACCGTGGGCGGAGGACCAGACGGTCAGACCGTCGTCGGAGTAGGAGAGTGCATCTCCATAGGGAAGATAAGCGGTCAGGAAAGCGCCTTCACCCAGCATGTCCGTGGGAGCCTTACAGTAGGTCCGTCCCACATACTGATAGCCCAGATCCTGCGCAGGCTGGAAAAAGGACTGATAATTTTGATCGTTCAGCTCTCCTGGTACTATCCTGGTGGTATCTTCGAGGCCGGATGCACCGGTCAGGCCGGCAGCAAGCGCATCTTTGGGCACTTCGATGGATGTTACATTGTTGATGTTATGTATTGTCATGGAGACAAATACTTTGTTGACCCGGATGTCTGTGCCGGCCGATTCCTCACCCAGCCCGGACATAATGCCTGTCATCATACTCTGCATCAGATCGGTCATATCCATTTCATATTTCATAGGGATATAAGTGTCCTCTGCAATCCAGATGCTGATGGGCAGATCTTTCAGATCTTCGAACATGGAGTCTGACATGGTTTCATCCAGCCCCAGGGCAGCCATCTGGGCGGAGATACCGGAGCTTTTGATTACCTGGGAGAGAGCATCTCCGGCGATGATGCCGTCATACCGGACGGTTTTGGTTTCTCCGATGAGCTCTTCGCCGTTTTTCTGAAAGGATTCCGCACAGGACAGATACAGTTCCAGATTGGCCTCTGCATTGTACTGGCTGTATGAATCCATATTTTCCATCTCGGATACCTGCCAGTAAGTCTGGCTGCCGTTGCTGATTCCGGTGTACAGTGTGTAAATGCCGTTTTCTTCCACCAGATAGGAGGAAGTGCCCATACCTCCCATACCGTTCATGGAAACTTCCATATCCAGTTTCATCTGTGCCGGTTCCATAATATAGTCTGCGGAAGCGGTGGTGGACATGGCAACCGTCTGGCCGCCGCCGGACATTTCCATGTCCATCCCAATATCATAGCTCATACTGGTGAGGTTCTGGAGACTTTCCTGCGCTTTTTCAATGGTCTCCTGCGCGTTTTCCCGGCTGCAGGCGGTCAGGCACAGACACAGCGCCATCATCAGAAGCAGCCGGAGAAATTTTCTTCTGCCTGTTTGGTGTTTCATAATAGTTTCCCCTTTTCCTATTTTCATTGGGATCCGGATGCTGTTCACATCCAAATCACGTTAATGATATAGTATAGCATGTCATGACCGGAGGGTAACAGGATATGAAAAAAATTTAATGAAAAATTAAGGTTTGGAAAAACCTAATGACATAAGAATATGGTATACTGTTCACGTTGACAAGGAGCAGATCAGGAATGAGAAATACCGCCAATGTAATTACGGTAAAAGATTTATATAAAATATACAGAGTGGGCGAGACAAAGGTGCGTGCTTTAAACGGTGTGGAGTTTGCTATACGAAGGGGAGAGTTCTGCTCTATTGTGGGCGCCTCCGGGTCGGGAAAATCCACTCTTTTGAATATGCTGGCAGGGCTGGAAAAACCTACCAAAGGGGAAATTGTCATTGCCGGGGAGCATATGGAGCGGAAAAATGAAAATGAACTGGTCCGGTTCCGGCAGGCCCATATCGGTTTTATTTTCCAGTCTTTTAATCTGATGGATACAATGAACGCAGTGGAGAATGTGGCGCTGCCGCTGACTTTTCAGGGGATGGAGCGGAAGAAGCGGACGAAAAAGGCAGAAGCGATGCTGGACATGGTGGGGCTTGGCAAGTACAAAAAGCATAAACCGACACAGATGTCAGGCGGTCAGCAGCAGCGGGTGGGAGTGGCCCGCGCCCTTGTGGTGGAGCCGGAGATTATCTTTGCCGACGAACCTACCGGCAATCTGGACTCCCGGACCTCACGGGAGGTAATGGAGCTGATGCAGCGGGTGGTCCGGGAGAAGCGGCAGACATTGATTATGGTCACTCATGACAATGAACTGGCAGGTTTTGCCGACCGCATATTTCACATCCGGGACGGGAAAATTATAAAAATAGAAGAACAGACGGGGAGAGAAACGGGATGAAAACATGGAAGCGGAGAATGGGGATTTTATTGCTGTGCCTGCTGCTGGCAGCGCCGCAGATGACGGTATATGCTGACCGGGATGAGGATGATGTCTATTCGGATGAGGCCAGCGATGATGAGATTGCAGATGCGGTCAATCGTCTGTCTGCTTATTATAAGAATCTGAAACTGGTCAATGGAGATGAGCTGGATGAAGAACAACTGAAAAATCTGGAAAAGATATGCAATGACGGCAGAAATTACATAGCAGGCACGGATGACATTACCAGATCCCAGGTGGACGTCCATGTGTCGGAAACCAAGGCGCTGATGGACGCCTATGTGGAGAAGTGTCTGTCCCTGCGGCCGCAGTCTACGATAGATTATCTGGCTGTGGGCAACTTATATGATTCTCCTGTGGCAAAATACGGAGAAGGCGTGGTACTGATTCTTCCGATTCTCAATCTGGGAGAAGAAACGCTGACCAATGTGATCGTGACGCCGGTGATTTCCAATACAGTAAAGGAGTGGCCTTTTGAGATCAGCCGTACCGGCTATGCGGAGGAGATTGCTCAGATTCCCGGCAGTCATACGATGGAAGAAGCCTATGCCAATCACGGTGAGGTAAGATATGCCCTTGCCACCAGGCAGGATGTGCTGACAGGGTATTATAAGCTGGATTTTGATATCGTGTATGAGCGGGAAGGAAAGCCGGAAAAAGCTCAGCTTTCCACATATATTAAAGTAATCGGCAAAGAGGACAGCGGTTCCATTGATGAGGAAGAGGAGGATGACAAGAGATCCACACCCAGGATCATTGTAACCGGATTTGAAACAGAGCCGGCGGAGGTGTATGCGGGCAGTACTTTTATGCTGACCATACATGTGAAAAACACATCTGCCAGGACGGCAGTCTCCAATATTGAGTTTGATTTGAAGGCAGCGGAAGAAGGAGAGGATGATAAGACATTGTATGCATCATTTCTTCCCACTTCCGGCTCCAATACCATCTATGTGCCTTCGATTCCTTCCGGGGGAGAAACAAAACTTCAGATCGAGATGACAGCCAAAGCGGATCTGGTACAGAAACCCTATGCCATTGATATGACAATGAAATATGAGGACAGTGAGTACAATCCTTATGAAAATATGACAAGCCTGTCGGTTCCGGTGAAGCAGCTTTCCAGAGTGGAATACAGTACGGCAGAGGTGCTGCCGGAGTCCGTTACGGTAGGCGGGCAGGCCAATGTCATGTTCAGCATATACAATACGGGTAAGACTACATTATATAATGTGAAGGTCCGTTTTGAGGATGACTCGGTATCCGGCGGAGACTGCTATGTGGGAAAGATGGAATCAGGTGCAACGGGAAATGTGGACACCATGCTGACCGGCCAGGCGGCTACCACAGGGGATGGGACGATTCGGACCATTATTTCCTATGAAAACGATGCCGGAGAAGTGACAGAGGTGGAAACGCAGATTCCGCTCTGGGTGGAAGAGGAGATAATGGAGGATCCGTCCTATATGCAGGAGGAATTTATGGAGGAAGAGGAGGGCGGCGGTTTTCCGGTCATTCCCGCAGTGATACTTGCAGCGGTTTTTGCAGCGGCGCTTGTTATTGTACTGGTGATCAGACAGAGAAAGAAACGAAAGGCACAGAAAGAGCTGGCGGAGGATCTGGAGGATCTGCTGCAGGACGAAAAGCAGGATAAGGGAGAATAGCATGCGGTTTGGCGATCTTTTGTTTATGAGCATGGCCAGTCTCTGGAAGCGGAAAGTGCGTACCATACTGACAGTGCTGGGGGTGGTCATTGGAACGGCTTCTATTGTGGTTATGGTTTCGCTTGGCCTGGGACTGAACCGTTCCACAATGGCAACCATTGAGGAAAACGGCGGTCTGACTTCCATTGAAGTGAGGGAAGCCAACAGTTATATGGAAGGTGACAGTACGGATAAGGAGCCAAAGCGTCTGGATGATACTTTGGTGGAAACACTGAAAGCCAATCCTCATGTGGAACTGGTTTCCCCGGTGCTTTCCATATCGGTAATTGCAAAATGCGGCGCATATGAAAATCAGTTGGAGATCCGGGGAATGAGCGGTGAAGCTCTGGAGCAGATGGAGATCCCGCTGGCATCAGGAGAGATACCGGTTTCGGAGGATGAACTGGCTTTTCTGTATGGAAATCAGGTGCTTGCCGGATTTATGAACAGCAAGACCGGATCCGGATTCTGGTCGGACGGCGTCATACCGGATATTGATTTTGAAAAAGATGCCATTTTTCTGATCTATGACATGGAAAGTTATTACAATTCCCAGGGAAATCCCGAAAACGGAGGGCAGAGCGTTAAACCGCCGAAAAAATATCTGGCCAATTATGCCGGTCTGGCAGAGGGTGGCTTGGATACTTACAATTCCTATAGCTGGTATGTCTACTGCAATATTGTACCACTGGAAGCCCATCTGAAACGGATCTTCAAAGGAAAGATCATCCCGGGGCAGCCTTCCACAGCTTCCGGCAAGCCCTATAAGCAGTTCTACTATAATGAGATTTATGTGGAAGTGGACGATATGGAATATGTGGCCGAAGTGCAGAAGTGGATTACGGATATGGGATACCAGACCTATAGCAATACGGAATGGGTGGATTCCACTAAGAAACAGTATGGCTATATCCAGGCTGTACTGGGCGGTATCGGGGCCGTTTCCCTGGTCGTTGCGGCCATCGGCATTACCAATACGATGATGATGTCCATTTATGAGCGGACAAAGGAGATCGGCGTGATGAAGGTAATCGGGTGTGATATGAGAGACATCCGGACGCTGTTTCTGATGGAGGCAGGCTTTATCGGGCTGATTGGCGGTATTCTCGGCCTTCTGTTCAGTTATCTGATTTCCCTGGTGATCAACCGGGTAGTGGCCGGTATGGGGATGGAAATGGGACTGTCCTATATACCGGCGTGGCTGGCGGGTGCTTCTGTTCTCTTTGCTGTATTTGTAGGAATGACGGCGGGCTTTTTCCCGGCGCTGCGGGCGATGCGCCTGAGCCCTCTGGCGGCCATCCGCAGGGGTTGAAACCTGAAATTGAATGGTGTATAATAACAAAAAAATACAAAGGAAGTATGAGAAATGGGAGAACAAGTTAAGAAGAACACCGGGGGATGGCGCAGCAACAAATGGTTCCGTGCCGCGATCCCCGCACTGCTGCTGCACTGCAGCATCGGAACCGTGTACTGCTGGTCCATTTTCAGCCAGGAAATCGCCGATTACATCGGATTTTCCAAAGGAGCTACCGAGTGGGCATTCAGCTTTGCCATCTTTTTCTTGGGGATGTCGGCGGCATTTCTGGGCAATGTTGTGGAGAAGGACATCCACAAATCTTCGCTGCTGGCAGCCATCTGCTTTTCACTGGGCATGGCCGGCACCGGCTTTTTTATCTATTATGGGGGTATGCATCAGGGAAGTATGCTGTCGCTGATCGGGATTTATCTGTGCTACGGATTCCTGATGGGAATCGGCCTGGGCACCGGATATCTGTCCCCTGTTAAGACACTGATGCTTTGGTTTGAGGACAGAAAGGGCCTGGCTACCGGTCTGGCCGTTGCCGGATTCGGCGCTGCAAAGGCGATTGCAAGCCCGATTATGCAGACGATGCTGGACAATCTGGGAGAGGGCGGCATCTATAAGATGTTTCTGATTCTGGCTGTTGTTTATTTCATTATGATGTTTGCAGGCCATCTGCTTCTGAAAAAACCGGACGGCTGGCATGAGCCTCAGAAGCAGGAAAAGGGGCAGGGTGCACTGGACGTTATAAAGTCCAAGCCCATTGCCAATTACATAGGTATCTGGCTGATGTTCTATATCAATATTACCTGCGGCCTTGCACTGATTTCACAGGAAAAGATGATCGTAAAATGTATCGGCCTGGCCAGTGCGGCAGGCATGATTGCTACAATTTCCGCTATATTCAATGCGGGCGGACGTCTTGGGTTTTCTGCATGGGCGGACACCATGAAAGACAGAAATACGATCTATAAGATTATATTTATACTTTCCATTGCGTTTACGGGCATTGTACTGGTAACAAACGGCATTAAGAACGGCGAAGGCAATTATCTTCTGGTTGCCCTGGTGCTGGGGCTGATTTTTGTGGTCAATGCAGGTTACGGCGGCGGTTTTTCCAATGTCCCCACACTGCTTTCGGATCATTACGGTATGGGCAACATCAGCGCCATCCACGGTATTACATTATCCGCCTGGGGATTTGCCGGGCTGACAGGCAACCAGATGGCTACCTGGATCGTCAATACATTTGGTACAGAAGTGGAACTGGAGCATGCACTGGCAGACGGTTCTGTTGAGATCCTTCATGTGAATCCCACCGGATATCAGTTTGTATTATATGCCACGATTGTTTTGTACATCATTTCTCTTGTGATCTCACTTGTGATGGTGCGGCCTACTGATAAGGCAAAGGCGGCCAGATAAGTGACAGCAAAGATGGGGCTGCGGGAAAAAGGGCCTTTCTTATGTCCGCAGAGGATTTAAAGGAAACCTTCTGATTGTTTGAAGCATATGTGGAACATAAAAATTCCTGAAAAGCTCAGCTTTTCAGGAATTCTATTTGTGCCAGAATTTCGTCCGGAACGGTTCCGAAATTTTTTTCCAGCTTGTTTTTCAGCATATCCATATGATGCAGCTTCTGAGTCAGCAGCAGCTTATAGCGGCTGACCATTTCCATATACAGAGGATGCTGTACCAGATTCTGCCGGATAGGGCTGGAAAACGGACAGTAGGCAAATAAAATCGGGCGGGCCACCTTGTTCAGACGGGGAGAGCCGTTGCCTTCATAGGAAATCCAGAGCATATAGTCTCTGACAAACATTTCCTTGACGCTGTTTTTGGCCCTCTGCAGGCTCAGACGCAACTTTTCTTTTGCATCCGGGGACAACTCCCGGTTTTTCTTATAGAACTGGATATAATCGGTATACTGGCTTGTCAGGGACGGCTCGGACACATCGTTCCAGCGGGCGCCCTGTACCCGTTTGCACATTTCCCAGCGGAACTCGCCTATCATACGGGTCAAAAGCTGAGACAGGTTTTCCAGACCGATCACAGACAGCATCATGCGGGACGGTGTCATACGGCGTTTCCCTTCGATTTCCTGCCACATAGCGCCCCGGATACCTGCATTTGGCATCAGAATAAAATCGGGCAGAATCTCCACCTGGATGTATTCCCTGACAATGCCGTATTCTTCGTTGTTATAGGTGCTTTCCCGGTAAAAGGCAGAGAAATCCAGTTCTCTGATAGCGTTCAGTTCTTTCATAATCTGAGCAGGCGTTACAAGAGAAGCATGCAGCGGTTTGAGCAGATTATGGGCGGATAAGAGAGGACAAAATGTGGAGATACGTCCAAAGGTCATTTTATTTACAACAGGGAAAACATTTTCCAACTCAAAACGCACCTTGTCCACAAGGGAGTCTGCCAGTTGTTTTTCCTGCTGCTCGTTGATTTTGCCATTCTTTTTCTGATCCCGGAGGTAGGCGGGATAATCCATATCAAATTCATTGCGGGACGGCTCTTTTTCGCCCCGATAGATGGCCATAAGCCATTCATAAAAGGTATAGACTCCGTTTTCCACATCACCGCCGAACGTATCCAGGATAGAAAGCAGGTAGGCCGAATTGCCGATGCCTGCCAGTTCGGCATCTACGAAACCGAAATTCAGAAATAATCTGACCGGAGCCGGCAGATTGGTTTCGTTGATGCTCATTTCAAATACTTTTCTATACAGTTTATAGAAATCATTGGTAAGTGACAGACGGAATCTTCTGTCGGCGTCGTCGGTACCGTCTTTGTCCGGCATGGCCTTATAGGCGGCAACCTCTTCCGAAAAACGCTGTGCCAATGCTTCGTCGCATTCACTGAAGGAAAGGATGACGGAGAGGGCGTGTTCCAGTTCCGGAGGGATTTCCGAAGTCCCCATGACAGCGGCAGCCTTTTCTGCGGCTTCTTTTTCCCCGGCCCGTAACCTGGCTTCTTCGCTGGCTTTGTCAGCGGCGGATTTTCTGGCGACGGGGTCCTCCTTTGCCGGCGGAATCACCCGGTCATAGGGAATGCCGTCATCGGGAGACTGTGTATTCTCTCCGCTCTGATTTTTCTCCGGGTCCGGATTTTCCCCGGCAGCAGCCAGCTTCTGATATGCTTCGGCACGCTGATAGACAGTAGTGGGCTCTTTGGCATCCAATACATATTCTCCCGGTTCTTTCCGGTCAACCTGTGCGCAGTATTTCAGCAGAGAGCTGGAAAAGCGGGCGCTGGATGTGAAAAAGAGATGCATTACATTGGGCTTACTCTGAAACAGAGCCAGAAGCTGTTCCAGTCCATTATAGGGGTAAGGAACCAGTGCCGCATCCGTGGCGGCAATATAAGTGCAGGAATGGACGCCGGATTTGATATCCTGGATACCAATGATATCTCCTTTGCGCAGCATCAGTCCCCCGCCGGGAAAGACGGCGCGGACATTTCCTTCGCCGATGACATAAAGTTCTGTTAACGCATCTCCTGCCTGACAGACAAATTGTCCGTTTTCTATTTTTGTAATGGCCATAAATCCTCCTGTGACATGAGTGTCATATATTTTAACTCCCGGCTCAGTCAGACCGGGCGCCGCATTTCCTGTTTCCGGTATGCATTATGCGGCGGAACAGAATCACTATATTACAGTATACCGGAAAAACGGGAAATGTACAATAACGAAAAAATTTTTAAAGATATTTGTACATGGTGTGAAAATATGATAAGATTAAAGACAAGCATGTCATAAAAAGATACGAAGGATTGGAGCAGAGTATGGATAGTGATAAACTGAGCGTGGAAGAAATAGTTGCTTATTATAAGCCGGATGCGGAAAGTCTGATGCCCTATATACCATGGCTGGAAACACACAAAGGAAATGCGGTTTCGGCGGCTTTTCAGGGAGAGGGTGTGGAAAAAAACTCGATTACCTTTCCGGTCTATGACGCTACATTGATGAATTTTGTAAAGACGGCCCAGGCCAGCAGTCTGATTGACCGCAATTATGTATATGTATATTCCAGAAACAGGATCCGTACAACGGCGGATGAGCATCGCTTCATTCAGAACGCTACCATCAAAGAGATGGGCGGGCTTTGGGGAATTCTTTCCAAATATATTCTGAAAGGTATGACAAAGGCCACACTTTGGTCGGAGGGAGTGAGAAACGGTATCTTTCTGGAGCTGTTGATTAAAATGAGAGAGATTCTTGCTTTCTGGGATCGGGAAGGAAAGGAAGTTCAGTGAAGGAATGAGGAGTCGTACATATGGGAGAAAAATCAAATCAGAAAAGACAATTGATTTTGGAAACTGCCAGAAAGATATTTATGGAAAAAGGATATAAGAATGTTACGATGAAAGATATTGTGGAAGCCTGCGGCATCAGCCGGGGCGGCCTGTATCTTTATTTTAACAGCACCAGGGATATTTTTGCAGAGGTGCTCAGGATGGAAAGTCAGGAGATGGATGATGTGTTTTCCGCAGGCGTTCCGGAGGATGCGGCGGCATCCGATATTCTGGCTCTTTTTCTGAAAGAACAGAAAAAGGAAATACTGCGTAAAAAAAACAATCTTACGGTGGCCACCTATGAGTATTTTTTTGAAAATAAGGTGGCCAAAAAAGAAAATCTGCTGCGCAGACGGTTTGAAGAGGCTGTGACAGTGATTGAAAAGCTGATTATGGACGGCGTGGAGAACGGTGAGTTTTACTGTGAGGATCCTTTGGGCTGTGCACGCAATATTATGTACGTTCTGGAGGGGCTGAGGGCGTCTGCCCATACGATGGGAATTACGGAAAAGACAGTGGACAGTGAGCTTTTGTATGTGATGCAGGGACTGGTGGCAGAAGAATAGGCGGAGGAGGATTCATGGAACGAGTACGACGAATTTATGTGGAGAAAAAAGAACCCTATGCAGTGAAGGCAAAGGAGCTGCAGGAAGAAATCGGAAGCTATCTTGGAATAGGCGGAGTGAAACGGGTGCGGGTATTGATCCGCTATGATGTGGAAAATGTCAGTGAGGAAACATGGAAACTGGCCTGCAGAACCGTTTTTTCCGAGCCGCCGGTGGATCTTTTATATGAAGAGACGGTTCCCATGCCGGAAGATGCCAGGGTATTTGGCGTGGAATTTCTTCCGGGACAGTTTGACCAGAGAGCGGATTCAGCCGTATCATGTATCCGGTTTCTGAATGAAACAGAAGAACCGGTGATTCGTACAGCCGTCACCTATCTTCTGGAAGGCGGGATTTCAGACGATGATTTTGAGCGGATCAAGGCATATTGCATCAACCCGGTGGATTCCAGGGAAACAGATATGGAAAAGCCGGAAACCCTGAAAATCAGGTATGAAGAGCCGGCAGATGTGAAAATACTGGACGGATTTTCCCGGATGGGAGAGACGGCGCTGCGGGAGTTGTATGCTTCCCTGGGCCTGGCCATGACCTTTCAGGATTTTCTGCATATCCGGAATTATTTTGGAAAAGAGGAGCACAGGGACCCGTCCATGACGGAGATACGGGTACTGGATACTTACTGGTCGGACCATTGCAGGCATACTACGTTTTCCACGGAGCTGAAGCAGATCACTTTTGAGGACGGGTATTACAGATCGCCTCTGGAGACTACCTATCAGTCCTATCTGGACACCAGAGAGGAAATCGTGGGGGATCGGCAGGACAAATTTATCTGTCTGATGGATCTGGCTCTGATGGCCATGAAAAAGCTGAAAAAAGACGGCAAGCTGCAGGATATGGAAGAATCAGAGGAGATCAATGCCTGCTCTATTGTGGTGCCTGTGGAAATAGACGGGGTGAGTCAGGAATGGCTTGTCAGCTTTAAAAATGAAACCCATAACCATCCTACTGAGATCGAACCTTTCGGCGGTGCGGCCACCTGTCTGGGCGGTGCGATCCGGGACCCTTTATCGGGACGTTCTTATGTCTATCAGGCAATGCGTGTGACGGGAGCGGCGGATCCTACTGTGCCGGTATCTCAGACGCTGAAAGGAAAACTTTCTCAGAAAAAGCTGGTAAAGGGAGCGGCGGACGGTTATTCTTCCTATGGCAACCAGATCGGTCTGGCCACAGGGTATGTAAAGGAGATCTATCATCCTGCCTATGTGGCCAAGCGGATGGAGATCGGGGCCGTGATGGGCGCTTCTCCCAGGGAAAATGTGATTCGTGCCACATCCGATCCGGGGGATGTGATCATCCTGCTGGGCGGCAGGACGGGAAGGGACGGATGCGGCGGGGCCACAGGGTCTTCCAAAGTGCATACGGAAAGCTCCATTGAAACCTGCGGTGCGGAGGTACAAAAGGGAAATGCACCCACAGAACGAAAAATACAGAGGCTGTTCAGACGGGAAGAAGTCAGCCGCCTGATTAAGAAATGCAATGATTTCGGTGCAGGCGGTGTGTCGGTTGCCATAGGGGAACTGGCAGACGGTCTGCGGGTGGATCTGGATAAAGTGCCGAAGAAATATGCGGGTCTTAATGGTACGGAGCTGGCCATTTCCGAGTCTCAGGAACGGATGGCAGTGGTGATATCGCCGGAGGATACGGAAAGATTTCTGGCATATGCGGCGGAGGAAAATCTGGAAGCCGTAGAGGTGGCTGTGGTAACAAAAGAGCCCAGGCTGGTGCTTTCCTGGAGAGGAAAGGAAATCGTCAATCTTTCCAGGGCCTTTCTGAATACCAACGGCGCCCATCAGGAAACCAATGTGGTGGTGGAGATGCCATCCGAAGAAGAGAATTATTTTCATAAGTTTGCGGTTCCTGCCGTGGAGAAGGCGCTGGAGGAAAAGGATGTCAAGGGGGCATGGCTGTCCACTCTGTCAGATCTGAATGTATGTTCTCAGAAAGGGCTGGTGGAAATCTTTGATTCCTCCATCGGAGCAGGCAGTGTGCTGATGCCCTATGGCGGAAAATATCAGTTGACAGAGACGCAGACGATGGTGGCCAAACTTCCGGTCCTGCATGGAAAGACGGATACCGTGACTATGATGAGCTATGGATTTGATCCTTATTTGTCCTCCTGGAGTCCCTATCATGGGGCGGTGTATGCCGTGACCCAGTCTATGGCCAGGATCGTGGCATCCGGCGGGGATTATAAAAAGATACATTTTACGTTTCAGGAGTATTTCCGCAGGATGACGGCGGAAGCCTCCCGCTGGAGCCAGCCTTTTGCGGCGTTGCTGGGCGCTTTTGACGCACAGATGGGTTTTGAACTGGCTGCCATCGGCGGAAAGGACAGTATGTCCGGTACCTTCAATGAAATCGATGTGCCGCCTACGCTGGTATCCTTTGCGGTGGATGTGGCAGACTGTCACGATGTGATCACACCGGAGCTGAAGCAGGCGGGCAATCGTCTGGTGGCTTTTCCGATTGAAAAGGATGAGTTTGACCTGCCGGTTTATGAAAGTGTAATGCAGCTTTACAGCAATGTCACAAAGCTGATCCGGGCAGGCAAGATCGTATCGGCCTATGCGCTGGATTCTTACGGCATTGCGGCGGCGGTTTCCAAAATGGCTTTCGGCAACCGGCTGGGTGTTTTGTTTGCCGGGGATCTGGATGAAAAAGAGCTGTTTGAAAACGCTCTGGGCGGCATTCTGGCAGAGGTGTCGGAAGATATTCCGGCGGAGCTGGAAGAACAGGATATGGATGCTGTCATGGTGGGAGAAGTGACTGCAGAGCCGGTTTTGGTTTACCGGGATATGCGGCTTTCTCTGGAAGAGGCGTTGCAGGCATGGACGGGCAGGCTGGATAAGGTATTTCCCGCCCAGGCAGAAAATGGGGCACAAGAGCAGGCGGGGCATCAGGAATGTTACCGGGCCTCTTCTGTATATGTATGTAAAAACAGGGTGGCAAAGCCGGTGGTGTTTATTCCGGTATTTCCCGGCACCAACTGTGAGTA
Source organism: Lachnospiraceae bacterium (assembly GCA_009774625.1). Classification (GTDB taxonomy): domain Bacteria; phylum Bacillota; class Clostridia; order Lachnospirales; family Lachnospiraceae; genus VSOB01. The sequence goes on along the minus strand of VSOB01000026.1, from coordinate 21,999 downwards.
TGACAGTGCAAAGGCGTTTGAGCAGGCGGGAGCCGGCGTGATCACAAAGGTATTCCGGGATCTGTCGGCAGAGGACATCCGGGATTCGGTGGAAGCCTTTGAACGGGCTGTGGCACAGGCGCAGATCATTATGTTTCCCGGCGGATTTTCCGCAGGTGATGAGCCGGACGGCAGTGCCAAATTTTTTGCCACGGCATTCCGGAACGCCCGCCTTAAGGAGGCAGTGACAAAGCTGCTGCAGGAGCGGGACGGTCTGGCGCTGGGCATTTGCAATGGCTTCCAGGCGATGATTAAGCTGGGGCTGGTGCCTTTTGGAGAAGTGAAGGGGCAGGAAGAGGGTGCGCCCACACTGACTTTCAATACCATAGGCCGTCATATTTCCAGAATGGTCTATACAAAGGTGGTTTCCAACAAATCTCCCTGGCTGGCGGAGGCAGAAGTCGGCAGGACTTATGTCAATCCGGCAAGCCACGGGGAGGGCAGATTCGTGGCATCGAAGGAGTGGATCGACCGGCTGTTTGCAAACGGGCAGGTCGCTACACGCTATGCGGATCCGGAAGGCAATGTTTCCATGCATCCGGAATGGAATATAAACGGCTCCTATGCGGCCATTGAGGGTATCACCTCCCCGGACGGACGCTGCCTGGGCAAAATGGTCCATTGCGAACGGAAAGGAGCGTCTGTGGCGGTCAATATTTACGGAGAGCAGGATATGCGTATCTTTGAATCCGGCGTAAGGTATTTCAGATAGAGGGCAGAAAAGAGGGGATCCGGCACAATGCTGTCAGGATTCTCTCTTTGTATTTTTCTGTTGAAGCCATATTTCCCATATGATATAATAAACCGATTATGGGACAGTAACAGGCAATCTATGACTGGAGGTATCGAATGAAGGCGTTCTTGATTCTGGAGGACGGCACGGTATTTGAGGGGACTCAGATCGGAGCCGTCAGGGAAATGATCAGCGAAATCGTGTTTAATACATCTATGGCAGGGTATCCGGAGGTACTTACCGACCCTTCCTATGCTGGACAGGCGGTATGCATGACCTATCCTCTGATTGGTAATTATGGGGTCTGCATGGAGGATATGGAGTCTGCAAGACCCTGGCCGGATGGTCTGATTGTACGGGAACTGTCCAGAACAGCCAGCAATTTCCGCTGTGACAAAAGCATACAGCAGTTTCTGGAGGAGAATGACGTGCCGGGTATTGCGGGAATTGATACCAGGGCTTTGACCAGGCTTCTGCGGGAGAAGGGGACGATGAACGGCATGATTACCACCGATGTATCTTTCGTATTGGAAGATGTGCTCCCCCGGCTGAAAGCCTATCGGACGGGAAAGGTTGTGGAAAAGGTAACCTGTCAGCATGCCTATGTGGTAAAGGGCGCCGTCAGCCTTGCGGACATCGGTCCCGTATCCGGCAGCGCTGTCTATACCGGAGAGAAAGAAAAGAGGCCCACGATGGTGAAGGCGTTAAGCGGAGCAGGGAAGCGGGTGGCGCTGCTGGATCTGGGTATGAAATACAACATTGCCGATTCGCTGGCCAGCCGGGGCGTGGATGTGACTGTCTATCCGGCCTTTACTCCGGCAGAAGAGATATTGGGCAGCAGGCCGGACGGCATCATGCTTTCCAATGGGCCGGGCGATCCGAAAGAGTGTACGGAGATCATACGGGAAATCAAAACGTTATATGAATCGGATGTGCCGATTTTCGCCATCTGTCTGGGACATCAACTGATGGCGCTGGCCACCGGGGCCGATACTTATAAATTAAAATACGGGCATCGGGGCGGCAATCACCCGGTGAAGGATCTGCAGACGGGAAGGGTATATATTTCCTCTCAGAATCACGGCTATGTGGTGGATATGGACAAGCTGGATGAGAATGTGGCGCGGCCTGCCTTTGTCAATGCCAACGACGGCACCTGCGAGGGATTGTCCTATGTGGGGAAATCCATTTTTACCGTTCAGTACCATCCGGAAGCGTGTCCCGGCCCCCAGGATTCCGGATATCTGTTTGACCGTTTTATTACAATGATGGAGGAGGGAAAGCATGCCTAAAAACCCCAATGTAAAAAAAGTGCTGGTAATCGGTTCCGGGCCTATTGTGATCGGCCAGGCGGCGGAATTTGACTATGCAGGAACTCAGGCCTGCCGTTCTTTAAAGGAAGAGGGCGTGGAGGTAGTGCTGGTGAACTCCAATCCTGCCACGATTATGACCGATAAAGACATCGCGGACCGGGTTTATATTGAGCCGCTGACAGTTAAGGTGCTGGAACAGTTGATTGAAAAGGAGCAGCCGGACAGCATTCTGCCAACGCTGGGCGGACAGGCCGGCCTGAATCTGGGCATGGAGCTGGAAGAGTCCGGGTTTCTGGCAGCCCACCATGTGACCCTGCTGGGCACCACTGCCGCCACCATCAGAAAGGCGGAGGACAGACAGGCGTTTAAAGATACGATGGAAAAGATCGGAGAACCGTGCGCGGCTTCCAAAGTGGTGGAAACCGTGGAGGACGGTGTGGCTTTTGTAAAGGACATCGGGTATCCGGTGGTGCTGCGCCCGGCTTATACACTGGGCGGCAGCGGCGGCGGCATTGCCCGCAGCCAGACAGAGCTGGAGGATATACTGGCCAATGGCCTGCGGCTTTCCAGAGTGGGGCAGGTTCTGGTGGAACGGTGTATTGCCGGCTGGAAAGAGATCGAATATGAGGTGATGCGGGATCATGCAGGGAACTGCATTACGGTCTGCAATATGGAAAATATCGATCCGGTGGGGGTACATACCGGCGACAGCATTGTGGTGGCCCCGTCCCAGACGCTGGGGGACAAGGAATATCAGATGCTGCGCAGTTCGGCGCTGAACATTATCAGTGAGCTGCAGATTACCGGAGGCTGTAATGTACAGTTTGCGCTGCATCCGGTCAGCTTTGAATATTGTGTGATCGAGGTCAATCCCCGTGTCAGCCGTTCCTCTGCGCTGGCCAGCAAAGCCACAGGCTATCCCATCGCCAAAGTGGCGGCCAAGATTGCACTGGGGTATACACTGGATGAGATCCCCAATTCCATTACCGGTAAGACCTGCGCCTGCTTTGAACCCACACTGGATTACTGTGTGGTGAAGCTGCCCAGACTGCCCTTTGACAAATTTATCACAGCCAAACGGACACTGACTACTCAGATGAAGGCCACTGGAGAGGTCATGAGCATCTGCCAGAATTTTGAAGGCGCACTGATGAAAGCAATCCGCTCGCTGGAGCAGCATGTGGACTGTCTGCGCAGCTATGATTTCAGCGATCTGACACAGGAAGAGCTGAAAGACCGGCTGAAAATCGTGGATGACCAGAGGATCTATGTGATCGCGGAAGCGCTGCGCAAGGGCATAGACCAGCAGACCATACATGAGATCACTATGATCGATGTCTGGTTTATCGATAAGCTGGCGATTCTGGCGGAGATGGAAGAGGCGCTGGAACGGGGGCCGCTGACCCCGGCGCTTTTAAAAGAGGCTAAGAGAATCGAGTTTCCCGACTGTGTGATTTCCAGACTGACAGGGATGTCAGAAAATGAAATCAGACAGATGCGTCATAAAAACGGTATTGTGGCGGCGTTTAAAATGGTAGATACCTGTGCGGCGGAATTTGAGGCCAGCACACCCTATTATTATTCCTGCTTCGGCAGTGAAAATGAGGCGGTCAGGACAGAGGGCAAAAAGAAAGTATTGGTGCTGGGTTCCGGTCCGATCCGAATCGGACAGGGGATCGAGTTTGATTATTGTTCCGTGCATGCCACCTGGGCCTTTGCAAAGGCGGGATATGAAACAATTATCATCAATAACAATCCGGAAACGGTGAGCACTGATTTTGATATTGCAGACAAACTGTATTTTGAACCGCTGACTCCGGAAGATGTGGAAAATATCGTGCGTCTGGAGGAGCCGGACGGGGCCATCGTGCAGTTTGGCGGACAGACGGCCATCAAACTGACCGAAAGCCTGATGAAGATGGGCGTTCCCATTCTGGGCACCAAAGCAGAGGATGTGGATGCGGCGGAGGATCGGGAGCTGTTCGACCGGATCCTGGAACAGACCGGCATTCCCAGAGCGGCCGGCGGTACGGTTTATACAGCCGAAGAAGCGAAAGAAGTGGCAAACCGTCTGGGTTATCCGGTACTGGTACGCCCTTCCTATGTGCTGGGCGGACAGGGTATGCAGATCGCCATCAACGATCAGGAAATTGAAGAGTTTATGGAGATTATCAATCGGATTGCCCAGGATCATCCCATACTGGTGGACAAATATCTGCAGGGCAAAGAGATCGAAGTGGATGCGGTTTGTGACGGAACCGATATTTTGATTCCGGGCATTATGGAACATATTGAACGGACCGGCGTACATTCCGGCGACAGCATTTCTGTCTATCCGGCCCATACCATTGACCGGGTAGTTAAGGAGAAGATAGCGGAATATACGAAAAGGCTGGCCAGAGCGCTCCATGTGAAGGGCCTGATCAATATTCAGTTTATTGCCATCGGAGAGGAAGTTTATGTGATCGAGGTCAATCCCCGTTCTTCCCGGACAGTGCCCTATATCAGCAAGGTAACGGGCATTCCCATCGTGGATCTGGCTGCGGAGGTAATCATCGGCAAGACCATCCGGGAGCTGGGATATGAGCCGGGGCTGCAGAAGGAAGCGGATTATGTGGCAATCAAAATGCCGGTATTTTCCTTTGAAAAGATCAGAGGTGCTGAGATCAGTCTGGGGCCGGAGATGAAATCCACGGGAGAATGTCTGGGGATTGCCCGTACCTTCCAGGAAGCGCTGTACAAGGCATTTTTGGGTTCCGGTGTGGATCTGCCCAAATTCCGGCAGATGATTATTACCGTAAAAGATGCGGATAAGGGAGAAGCCATTGAGATCGGACGGCGGTTTGAAAAGCTGGGGTATACCATCTATGCGACCCGCAGCACTGCCGCAGCCCTGCGGGAGGCAGGTATAAAGGCCCGCAAGGTTAACAAAATTCAGCAGGAATCCCCTACGGTCATGGACCTGATACTGGGGCATAAGATCGATCTGGTCATCGATACCCCCACACAGGGGCGGGATAAGTCCAGAGACGGTTTCCTGATCCGGCGCACCGCCATTGAAACAGGCGTTAACTGCCTGACCAGCCTGGATACGGCCAGAGCGCTTGTGACCAGTCTGGAAAATGCGCAGACCGGTGATCTGACCCTGATCGATGTGGCCTCACTGAGCTGAGCGGCCGTTGACGCATAACAATAGAAAGTGGGCATAGCGTGCATTCTGTTGCTTGAAAAAATAGAACAGCAGGGAATACTTGCATATGAAGCATAATTATCAAAAAGAGCTGGAAAAGATACTGGAAGAGAAAACAACTGTGGGGAAACGCCTGTTTCTCCACAGTTGCTGTGCGCCGTGCAGCAGTTATGTACTGCTTTATCTGCGCCGTTTTTTCCAGATTACGGTTTTTTACTACAATCCCAATATTACAGAGCAGGAAGAGTATCAAAAGCGGGCGGCAGAGCAGAAACGGCTGATCGGAGTTTTAAATCAGGAGTCGGCATCCGGGGAAACGGAAGGATTCCTCATTGAAATACAGGAAGGGGACTATACGCCGGAGGTATTTTTTCAGACAGTCAGAGGACTGGAACAGTGCCCGGAGGGCGGAGCGCGGTGCAGGAAGTGCTTTGCCCTGCGTCTGGAAGAGACGGCAAAACGGGCAAAGGCACAGAGCTTTGACTTTTTTACCACCACATTGACGATCAGTCCGCTGAAGGATGCAGAGGCGCTAAATGAGATCGGGCGGGAAATGGGAGACCGGTATGGGATTTCTTTTCTGCCATCGGATTTTAAGAAGCGGGACGGCTATAAAAGTTCCATTGCATTGTCCCGGACTTATGATCTGTACAGGCAGGAGTACTGCGGCTGTGTGTTTTCCGAAATGCAGAGACAGGAGGAAGTACGCAGGCGGCAGCGGATGCAAATGGAGCAGCCGGATGGCCCGCTGAAAGAAAAGAGGATATAAAAAGTAATGGAAAAGATTCTGGATTTGATAGCAAAAGAAGTAAAAGCAGCTTTTGACGCTGCCGGGTACGATCAGGAGCTGGGCCGTGTGACGGTTTCCAACCGGCCCGATCTTTGCGAATACCAGTGCAACGGTGCGATGGCAGGAGCAAAGAAATATAAAAAAGCGCCGCTTATGATTGCGGAGGATGTGGCGGCACAGTTAAAGGACAGCCGGGTATTTTCCCATGTGGAGGCGGCCGCTCCCGGTTTTCTGAATCTGAAAGTAACAGAAGCGTTTCTTACCGGGTATGTATCAAAGATGAGCGGCAGTGAGAAATTCGGCGTAGCCTTGCCGGAGCATAAAAAGACGATCATAATTGATTACGGCGGACCCAATGTGGCGAAGCCGCTGCATGTGGGGCATCTGCGTTCTGCCATCATTGGAGAGAGCGTAAAGCGCATTGCCCGGTATATGGGCCATCGGGTTATCGGGGACATTCATCTGGGTGACTGGGGGCTGCAGATGGGCCTGATTATCACAGAACTGAAGGAACGGCAGCCGCAGCTTGTATATTTTGATGAAAACTATAAAGGGGAATATCCCCAGGAGGCGCCTTTTACCATTGCCGAACTGGAAGAAATTTATCCCACTGCCAGCAGCCGTTCCAAAACGGACGAGGCGTATAAGGAAAAGGCAATGGAAGCTACTTACAGGCTGCAGAGCGGTGTGAGAGGTTATCGGGCGCTTTGGCAGCATATCATAGCTGTGTCAGTGGCCGATCTGAAAAAGAACTATGAAAGGCTGCATGTGGAGTTTGATTTATGGAAGGGAGAGTCGGATGTCCATGACCGTATTCCGGGTATGGTGGCATATCTGAAAGAGCAGGGCTATGCACATGAAAGCGACGGGGCCCTTGTGGTGGATGTGAAAGAGGAAACCGATACCAAAGAGATACCGCCATGTATGATTTTAAAGTCCGACGGCGCCTCTCTTTACAATACTACGGACCTGGCTACCATTATGGAGCGTATGGAAGAGCAGAAGCCGGATGAGATCATTTATGTGGTGGATAAACGGCAGGAGCTGTATTTTGAACAGGTGTTCCGATGTGCGCGGAAAACAAAGCTGGCCGGAGCGGAAACAAAGCTGAGGTTTCTGGGATTTGGTACGATGAACGGAAAGGATGGCAGGCCCTTTAAAACCAGAGAAGGCGGTGTAATGCGTCTGGAAACGCTGATCGGCGATATCAATGAGGGGATGTACCAGAGAATCCGGGCCGGCGAGAATACAGAGGTTTCGGAAGAAGAAGTACGCCGGACGGCAGAGCAGGTGGCGCTGGCGGCCGTGAAATACGGCGACCTGTCCAATCAGGCATCCAAAGATTATATCTTTGATGTGGAAAAATTCAGTTCTTCGGAAGGAGATACCGGTCCCTATATCTTATATACACTGGTGCGGATCAAATCCATCTTAAGAAAATATGAGCAGCAGGGCGGAGATCTGGCAACAGTTTCCCTCAGAGAAGCAGGCAACGCTTCAGAGAAAGAACTGATGATGGAACTGGCCGGTTTCCAGGCTATGATAGAATCGGCCTACGAAGAACTGGCGCCCCATAAAATCTGTGCTTACCTGTACAATCTGGCAAATGCCTTTAACCGTGTATATCACAGCACCATGATTCTCACAGAGGCAGATGAGGAAAAAAAGGCCGGCCTGATCGCCCTTTTGATGCTGACAAAAGACATGCTGGAAACCTGTATTGATCTGCTTGGTTTTAGTGCTCCGGAGTGGATGTAAATATCCGTGTAAGATGTTGTCAAAAAACTGTAAAAATTTATGAAAAATACTTGACAAGCTATAGTCTTTAATAGTATACTAGCAGAGCGGGTTGCGGAAAGCAGCCCGTATGAATGGGATCTTAGCTCAGCTGGGAGAGCATCTGCCTTACAAGCAGAGGGTCATAGGTTCGAGCCCTATAGGTCCCACTCATTTCTATGGCGAGATAGCTCAGTTGGCTAGAGCATACGGTTCATACCCGTAGTGTCGAGGGTTCAAATCCCCCTCTCGCTATGTCAGAAAAGTCCGGAAACCTTGAAAAATCAATGGTTGCGGACTTTTTATTTTTTTAAGATAATCTGAAAGTAATCAAAAAGGTAATCTGACATACATTTCATTGAAAATAGTATGATATCATAAAAACAGACATGGTCTATAGCCGTTTGGCAGAATAAAGTCATCCAACAAGATTCATCAAAGGAGGCTAAAAAACCATATTTACCAGCCGTTCAATTTGCATAAGGTTCCTCCTGTTGAAAGAATAGCATTTCTAATATGACATGTAGCTGTCGTATTGGAAAAATTTTTTATGAGAAAATAAAAAGTTTGTGCAGCGCACCTTTTATTGTTTTAAAATCCGATTCCCTGTCAGAATCACTCCCACAGCCACAACAAAGAATACCACAGCGGCGGCTGAAAAGCGCAGAAGGAACAGAGAAAAGCTGTGTTCCCGATACCATTCTTCGGAGAAGGCATAAAAAACCCCGTCCATAGATACATCATAGGTTTCGCAGATTGTTGCAAGATGGTTTCTTGCCGTGTCGGTCAGGCCGTCTTTGCGGCCCACAGGCAGGGTCATATGCTCACCCTGGCGGATGGCAGAAACAGCGTCCGGGGGAATCTGCGCCAACAGGAAAGTACCGTCCGGCAGCTTCAGCAGATAATATTGATTGTAGTCCTCCTCCAGAACGAAAGGAGAGGTGACTATCTGGGGTTTTCGTTTCCCAGTTACAGTACGCCCGTTTACCTGGCGTGTGCGGTAAGGATTTACCCAGGGTTTCAGACTGTAGACACCTGTGGCAATGATGTCCGTGGGTTCGGCGGTGGCATAATCTATGCCATATAGCAGAGCTGAAAAATCCTCTGCGCCGGACAGTCTGGGAATGTCATCGCCGGCCTGCGCACCGGCGAAATCCTTTGTTGGATTCTGCCTGATGTCGGCAGCAGTAACGGGTGCGTTCTCTTCCCGGAAAAGAAATTCCGGATTCCAGTGTAAAAAGAGAGGGACGGAAACGGCCAGTGCCAGAACCGTCCCCAGCATGGTAATCAGTTTTTCTTTGATCATATACGTTGTTCTCCCAATGCGTGGAATGGTTTTCAGGAAACTCTGTTTCTATCAGAATATCACAGGGCAGAATGATTGTGAATGAGAAGATAAGAAAGACAGAGGCTTCCGGTACTATTGCGGTTTGAGATGGGGGATAGTATAATCGAAATCAGTGGCATCCCACATTGTATCAGGGATGCGGGAAGGGGCGGAAACTATGGCGGATTATATTATGGCACTGGATGCCGGGACGACAAGCAGCAGATGTATTCTGTTTAACAGGAAGGGAGAAATATGCAGTGCGGCGCAGAAGGAATTTACCCAGTATTTTCCCAGGCCGGGCTGGGTGGAGCATGATGCCGGAGAGATCTGGTCCACCCAGCTTGGGGTGGCTGTGGAAGCAATGTCCAGAATCGGGGCCTGTGCGGAGGATATTGCGGCGATCGGGATAACCAACCAGAGGGAAACGGTGATCGTCTGGGATAAAGAAACGGGTGAGCCGGTCTGCCCGGCGATTGTATGGCAGTGCAGGCGTACCGCAGATGATTGTGATGCACTTAGGGAAAAAGGGCTGACAGAGGTATTCCGGGAGAAAACAGGTCTGGTCATTGATGCATATTTTTCCGCTACGAAGATAAAATGGATACTGGACCATGTGGAAGGAGCGAGAGAGCGGGCAGAGGCAGGGAAGCTGCTGTTCGGCACAGTGGAAACATGGCTGATCTGGAAGCTGACCAAAGGCAGAGTACATGTCACCGATTATTCCAATGCTTCCAGAACGATGCTGTTTCATATCAGAGACTTGAAATGGGATCAGGAAATTTTGGATGAGCTGGGGATCCCGTCCTGCATGCTGCCGGAGGTAAAGCCGTCCAGTTGTGTTTACGGGGAGGCGGATCCTTCCTTTTTCGGCGGGCCTATTCCCATTGGCGGTGCGGCCGGCGACCAGCAGGCCGCACTGTTCGGGCAGACCTGCTTTGAAAAAGGGGAGACAAAAAATACATACGGCACCGGGTGTTTTCTTTTGATGAATACAGGCAAGGAGCCGGTGTATTCCCAAAACGGTCTGGTGACGACGATTGCATGGGGACTGGACGGTCAGGTAACATATGCCCTGGAAGGTTCTGTCTTTGTGGCGGGGGCGGCTCTGCAGTGGCTGCGGGATGAAATGCATCTGATCAATAAGGCATCGGATTCGGAATGGATGGCCGGCCAGGTAAAGGATACCAATGGCTGTTATGTGGTGCCGGCGTTTACCGGGCTGGGTGCTCCCCACTGGGATCAGTATGCAAGAGGAACCATTGTGGGGATCACCAGAGGTGTGAACAGAAACCACATTGTCCGGGCCACACTGGAGTCGCTGGCTTATCAGGTCCACGATGTGATCCGTGCGATGGAGGCGGATTCCGGCATACCCCTGCGGGCGCTGAAGGTTGACGGAGGCGCCAGCGCCAATAATTTTCTGATGCAGTTTCAGTCCGATCTGATCAACGCACCGGTAAACCGGCCTGTGTGCGTGGAAACAACGGCAATGGGAGCGGCGTATCTGGCAGGTTTGTCCACCGGCTATTTTAAGAGCCGGGAGGACGTGAAGCAGAACTGGAAGATGGATCGGGTATTTGAGCCTCAGATGGAAGCAGAGGCAAGAAAGCAGGCCATTGACGGATGGAACAGGGCGGTTTCCTGCTCCTATGGATGGGCCAGGGAAGGATAAATATTATGTATGATATCTGTATTATCGGCGCGGGTGTGACAGGATGCGCCATTGCCAGGGAATTGTCCAGATATGAGGCGGATATCTGTGTTCTGGAGCGATGTGAGGATGTGTGCTGCGGCACTTCCAAGGCCAACAGTGCCATCATTCATGCCGGTTTTGATGCGCAGGAAGGCTCTTTGATGGCCAGACTGAATGTGGAAGGCAGTCGGAGAATGGACCGGTTGGCACAGGAGCTGGATTTTCCCTTTCGAAGGAACGGTTCGCTGGTGGTCTGCCTGCATGAGGAAGAGAGACCTGCGCTGCAGGCGCTTTATGAGCGGGGTGTGAGAAACGGTGTGGAAGGGCTGCGGATTCTTTCACGGGAAGAAGCGCTGGAAAAAGAGCCTAATTTGCAGAGCACTGTGACAGGGGCTTTGTATGCGCCCACAGGAGGCATTGTCTGTCCGTTTCTGATGACCGTTGCGCTGGCGGAGAATGCCTGTATGAACGGGGTGAAATTCCGGTTTGATACAAAGGTCCTGGCGCTGGAAAAGGCAGACGGTTTTTACCGGCTGGAAACGGACCGGGGTATATTGGAAAGCCGTTATGTGGTCAATGCGGCAGGGGTTTATGCGGATGTGTTTCATAATATGGTCAGCAGACATCCCATCCATATTACGCCCAGAAAGGGAGAGTATTTTCTGCTGGACCGCAGGGCGGGAGGACATGTGAGCCATACGGTCTTTATGCTTCCCGGCAGTATGGGAAAGGGGGTTTTGGTGTCTCCCACGGTTCATGGAAATCTGATCATAGGGCCGACGGCTGTGGATACAGACGACAAAGAGGGCACCAATACTACCAGAACAGGTATGGATATACTGGCGGTTCAGGCGGGACTGACAGTGAGAGACATTCCTTTTCGGCAGGTGATCACCTCATTTTCCGGGCTGCGCGCTCATGAGGACAGTCACGATTTTATCATCGGAGAGCCGGGGGATGCCGAAGGGTTTGTGGATGCGGCGGGCATTGAGTCTCCTGGTCTGACCAGTGCGCCTGCCATCGGGAGTATGGTGGCAGAGCTTTTGCAGAAACGGATGGATCTGCAGGAAAAGAGGGGATTTACAGCCTGGAGAAAGGGAATCCTGCATCCGCTGGATTTGCCAGAGAAAGAACGCAGTGCGTTGATTCGGGAAAATCCCGCCTATGGATCGATTGTCTGCCGCTGTGAATCCGTGACGGAAGGAGAGATTCTGGATGCCATTCACAGACCGGTGGGCGCCAGATCGCTGGATGGCATCAAACGGCGTACCAGAGCAGGAATGGGCAGATGCCAGTCCGGTTTCTGTGCACCCAGGATCATGGAACTGCTGCAGCGGGAGCTTTCAATGAGTCTGGAAGAAATCACAAAATCCGGAGGCAGTTCCCGGATTGTAACAGGCCGTTTCAAAGAGAGTACTGAAGAAAATGCAGGGGACAGCGGAAAAGAAAACACAGAGAAACGGACAGAAGAAAAGACGCTGGAAAGATTTGAGAAAAAGAGGCGGGAAGGGGAAGCATGACCATAGAAGCATACACAATCGTTGTGATCGGAGGCGGCCCTGCCGGGCTTGCGGCGGCCATAGCGGCCAGAAAAGCGGGTATTCGGGATATTCTGATTCTGGAGCGGGACAGAGAGCTGGGAGGTATCCTGAATCAGTGCATTCATAACGGGTTTGGTCTGCATACTTTTAAAGAGGAGCTGACCGGACCGGAGTATGCCGGGCGGTTTGTTGCGCAGGCCGGGGAACTGGAGATTGCCTGTGAGCTGAATACGATGGTCATGGAAATCAGCCGGGAGAGAGTGGTGACGGCCATGAACCGCGAAAAAGGAATGTTCCGGATCCGTGCCGGTGCGGTGATCCTGGCAATGGGCTGCCGGGAACGTGCCAGAGGCGCACTGAATATTCCCGGCTATCGGCCGGCCGGCATCTTTTCCGCAGGCACAGCCCAGCGTCTGGTCAATATGGAGGGGTATCTGCCGGGCCGGAAGGCGGTGATCCTGGGGAGCGGCGATATCGGCCTGATTATGGCCAGACGCATGGCGCTGGAAGGGGCGGAGGTGAAAGCGGTGGCGGAGCTGATGCCCTACTGCGGCGGCCTGAAACGAAACATTGTACAGTGTCTGGAAGATTACGGCATACCGCTGAAGCTGTGTCATACTGTGGTGGACATTCAGGGACGGGAACGGCTGGAAGGGGTCACACTGGCTCAGGTGGATGATAAAGGAAAGCCGATTCCGGGGACGGAGGAGACATATCCCTGTGATACACTGCTTTTGTCAGTGGGACTGATACCGGAAAATGAACTTTCCCTGGATATGGGCGTGGAGCTGGATGAGGCGACATCCGGGCCGGTGGTGGACGAAAGTCTGGAAACCAATATTCCGGGTGTATTCGCCTGCGGCAATGTGCTGCATGTACATGATCTGGTGGATTATGTATCCGAGGAGGCAGGCAGGGCAGGGACAAATGCGGCCGGCTTTGTAAAAGGCAGACCGGGGAAGGACGGACGGCAGCAGATACCGCTCATTGCCGGGCAGGGAGTACGCTATACGGTTCCTCAGCGTATCTGTGTGGAGCGGATGGAGCCGCATTTAAAAGTCCGGTTCCGTGTCGGCGCCGTAGTTCGGGACAGTTATGTCAGTGTGTATCTGAATGAGAAATGCATAATGCACCGCAAAAAAACTGTGATGGCGCCGGGAGAAATGGAAGAAGTGGTTCTGAGCAGAAGTGTGCTGGAAACAGATCCGGACCTTAAAAGCATTGCCATAAAGATAGAAAAGGAGTGAGAGCCTTTGGAAAAGAAAGAACTGACCTGCATCTGCTGCCCTAAGGGCTGCATGATTACTGTTATGACAGACGGGAAGAATATAGGAGAAGTAAAGGGCTATACCTGCCAGAGAGGAAGAGCGTATGCAGAAAAAGAAGTGCTCAGTCCTGCCAGAATCTTAACCTCTACTGTCAGAGTCCGGGGCGGAGTGCGGCCTTTGACTTCAGTCAAAACGAAAACAGAGATTCCCAAAGACAGAATCAGGGCGTGCATGCAGGAGATCAATGGGATAGTGGCGGAGGCGCCGGTGGGGATCGGGGATGTGCTGCTGGAGGATGTGGCACAGACCGGTGTGCCGATTGTGGCGACCAAAGCAGTGCAGGCACTCTGAAAGCGGACAAAACAATAGAAAGCACGCAGTGCGGACTTTCTATTGTCATAAATAAAAAGGGACAAAAAATGTCCCTATTTTTCCGTGGTCTCCCTTCGGATCAGGACGGGAGGTACCACTCTGTGAATCGGTTCCTGTAAAGGGACCGGTTTTCTTTTTTTGCGCTCATTCATAAGATCCACCAGCAGAGAGACAGCCTCAAAGGCAATCTTGTCGATTTGCTGCCCTATGGTACTGAGAGGGATGACAGCTTCCAGTGAAACCGGAGAATTGTCAAAACCTATGATCAGATAATCTTCCGGCAGTGTGCCGTATTTCCGTACCAGCATATTTACCAGCATATTGGCATGGGTATCGTTGGAGACGAAAATCCCCTTTTTTTGTCCGGCAAAATCGTTTTCCAGCTCGTCCAATATCTCCTGCAGGTATTTCTGTGTCTGCTCATAGGTACTTTCGAAAGGCTTGAAAATGATCCGATGTTTTAAATTCTTTCCCTGGCAGGTGTCCAGAAATCCTCTGATGCGTCCGTAAGCAGGCAGGTTAGGCAGCACAGGGGAATTGGTATGGATAAAAATATCACAGCCATGTTTTGCAAGCAGACTGGTAGCCTGTACCGCTCCCATATAATTGTCAGTGTTAACGCTGCATACATACTGATCCTCCCGTTCAATAGTCACGATCGGAATCTGGAGCTCTGCCAGCTCTCTGGAAGGAATGGTATAACTTAGAATAATCAACCCTTCTATTTTGTAGGCGAGCAGCTCTTCGATATAGCGCCGCTCCACCTCTTCCCGTTCATTTCCCACAAATACAAGGAATTTATAGCCAAAAGTCTCATAGGTGAGCAGTATTTGATTCAGCATTTCAGAATAGTAATGATTAAACAGATTGGGAATGATGATGCCGATAAATTCAGTCCTGCCGTTGGCAAGGATCTTCGCTACTTTATTTTCCTTATAATCCAGCTCCTCCAGCGCATTGGATATGATTTCCTGATTCTCCAGTGTAAGGGAGTCAGGATTGTTGAAAAAACGGGAAATTGTAGTTTTTGAAAACTTTGTAAACTTCGCAATGTCATCAAAAGTTACATTTTTTTTCTTACCCATACAGCCCTCTGATTGAACAAATAATATTTATGCTTTAGTATAGCAGAAAAAAACAGATATTTCAACAAGTAACCGGTTATGCAAAGCGAAAGTAACCGGTTTTGTAAAAAATAAACAAGAAAAACTCCCATAAATTGGGCATGATTCCAAAAATTTATTTCAGGCATTGACGGAACATGCATCAATATGCTACTATAATGACGAAAAGTAACCGGTTACTTAACTGGTTACGCATGAAAGAAATAAAAAGGAGGAGGAAAATTGCATGAGAAGGAAGATTTCGGGAAAGGTCATTGTGTCGGTACTGACGGCATCGTTTCTGACAGCTTCGCTGACCGGATGCACATTTGGATTTGCAAGTGATCCGGATGATCCCAATGAAGTGGTGGAAGAGGTTCCCATCGACACATCAGTGGATTCGTTTGAGTATGACAGTTCTCTGAGCGGAACCAATATTACACTGTTGAACTCGAAAGCCGAAATCCAGGTGGCGCTGGAAAAGATGAGCGCAGCCTATGAGGAAAAGTCGGGCGTACATGTGGAGGTTATGCCTGTGACGGACGGTGATTCCCCGTACACCAAGGTGGTAAGCCTTTACAATTCGGGAAATCCGCCCACATTAGCGATTCTGGATACCACGGATGTGATCGCGCTGGCGGAAGAGAAGGCGGCGGATCTGTCAGACGAACCCTGGGTGGCGGAAGCGGAAGGCTACCTGACGGAAGTCAATGGCAAGGTATACTGTTTCCCTCTGTGTATTGAAGGCCGGGGTATTATTTACAATAAAGCAGTGATTGAAGAGGCGCTGGGCCGGGAATTTGATCCCGCATCCATTAAAACACAGGACAGCTTTGTGGCGCTTCTGGAAGAACTGAAAGCAGCCGGTATTCAGAGACCGGTTTCCGTAGCCAAAGAGGACTGGTCCCTGGGGGCACATCACCTCCAGTATATCTATGAACTGTATGACGGCACTACACCGGGGGCGCAGGAGAAGGTGGAGGAGATCAAATCCGGTACACTGGATTTAAGCAGCTATGCCAGACTGAATGAATTTCTGAATATGTTTGATGTGCTGAAAACCTACAATGTTGCCCAGGGAGATCCTCTCGGTGCGGATTATGATGAGATGGCCATCGATCTGGCAGACGGCAAGACGGCATTCTGGTTTAACGGTAACTGGGCATGGCCCAATCTGGCGGAGGCCGGAGCGGATGTGGAGGATGCATACGGATTTCTGCCTTATTTTATGAACAATGATGAAACGGATTTTGCCAACCAGAAAATACAGGCTTCTCCGTCCAAACAGGTTATGCTGGACCGGATCGTGGCAAGTGAAAAACAGCAGGCGGCTGCAAAAGAATTTCTGAACTGGATCGTTTTCAGCGAGATCGGACAGCAGATGCTGGTTAAGACCTGCAATGTGATCCCGCCTTTCCAGAACAATCCTTACGAACCGATGGATCCGCTCAGCGCAGATATTTATGCCAAAGTACATTCCGGCAATACCTTCAATGCTTCGGTGATTGTTCCCAATGACCACTGGGCGGTGCTGGGTGCGGCAATGCAGAAGTATCTGGCAGACAGAAGTGACCGGGAGGAACTGATCCAATCCATAAAGGACTATTGGGCAGAGCAGAATTAGAGGCAGAGCCAAAGCCGTGGGCAGCAGCCGGACGGCGCAGGCGAGAGAGGAGCGATAGAATATGAAATCAAAAAACAGTGGAAAAGATTTCTGTATGTTTGGATTACCGGGCATGTTCTGTTTCTTTGCAGTGGTAATCATACCGTTTGTCTATGGTGTATATCTGACATTGACAGACTGGGACGGCGTATCAAGCACCAAAAACTTTATCGGACTGAAAAATTTTGCCGGTGTGATCCGGGATTCTCAGTTCTGGTCGTCCCTGATTCTGACGTTCGAATATGTGATCGTGGTGGTGCTGCTGGTCAACGTGATGGCTTTTGCCATTGCTTATCTTCTGACAAGAGGCATCAAGGGACAGAATTTTTTCCGGGCAGGGTTTTTTACCCCTAACTTAATCGGCGGTATCGTCCTGGGTTACATATGGCAGTTTGTATTTTCCAGAGCCTTTGTCAGTGTGGGTGAGTCTACCGGATGGAGTCTGTTCGGGATTTCCTGGCTGTCCACGCCGGGCAAAGCATTTGCAGCTCTGGTACTGGTAACGGTATGGCAGCTTTCCGGGTATATGATTCTGATTTATGTGGCAGGTTTCATGGGACTGAGCGAGGATGTGATGGAAGCGGCCAGCATCGACGGCGCTTCCGGCTGGAAGAAGATGACCAATATTGTGATGCCTCTGATGATGTCATCCATTACCATCTGCCTGTTTCTGACCCTGTCCCGTGCCTTTATGGTATATGATGTCAACCTGTCTCTGACAGCAGGAGGCCCTTATGGGACGACGGAAATGGCAGCAATGCATGTGTATGAAAAAGCATTTACTTCCAGAGCGTTCGGTCTGGGTCAGGCAGAAGCATTTGTACTCTTTATCGTAGTGGCATGTATCAGCGGACTTCAGGTATACTTTACTAAGAAACAGGAGGTGGAAGCATAATGAAGCAGACAAGTGTTGGCGGCAACAAACGAAAAATGGCGAATGCACTGGCAATTGCCGTACTGGTCATTATTTTCATAGGGTATATGTTCCCTTTCCTTATGGTGGTAATCAATTCCCTGAAACAGAAAAGAGACATTATCAAAAGCCCGTTTTCCTGGCTGTTTACCATCAAGGGACTGTCTTTTGACAACTTTGTAAAAGCATTTGTACAGATGGACTTTTTAAACGCCTTTAAAAATTCACTGCTGGTTACCGTGAGCGCTACTGTCCTGGTAACACTTCTGGCGGCTATGCTGGCATATTATATCGTGCGGAATAAAAATAAAATTTCCGATTTTACCTTTGCACTGATGGTGGCTTCCATGATTATTCCGTTCCAGGCAATCATGATCCCGCTGGTAAGTATTTACGGCGGTACGCTGCATATACTGGAGCACAGGCTGACACTGATTTTCATGCATACCGGATTTTCCATGGCTATGTCGGTGTTTATGTTCCACGGCTTTATCAAAGGCAATATTCCGATTGCGTTGGAAGAGGCGAGCTGTATTGACGGATGTTCTCATTCCCAGACCTTTTTCCTGATCGTGTTCCCTCTGCTGAAGCCGATCATCTCCACAATGGTGATTCTGAACTCGCTGGCGTTCTGGAATGACTTCCTTCTGCCTTCGCTGGTTCTGAGCAAGAAGGAACTGTTGACACTGCCGCTTTCCACCTATAGTTTTTACGGTACTTATTCCGCTGACTATGGTACAATCATGGCAGGTCTGCTGCTTTGTGTGATTCCGATTCTGATTCTGTATGTGGTACTGCAGAAACAGATCATCGGCGGTGTGGTTGCCGGTGCAGTTAAATAAACAAAAAAGTTTTTAAAGGAGGGGGTATTGACACAATACCCTCTCCTTGTATAATAAAACTTGTAAATCAAAATAAAGGGTGGGTGGTTATGCAAAGGGATAAAGTACACTTGAAATCGCCGGGGAACTGGATCAATGATCCCAACGGCTTTATTTATTATAAGGGGAAATATCATCTGTTTTACCAGCATTTTCCTTATGCCCCTCAGTGGGGCACCATGTATTGGGGACATGCGGTAAGCGATGATCTGGTAAGCTGGGAACACAAAAAGATTGCGCTGTTCCCTTCGAAGCAGGAGGATCAGAACGGCTGTTTTTCAGGCAGTGCACTGGAATACAGGGGACGTTTATACATATATTATACAGGTGTTCATTATCGCAGTCCGGATCCGTCCAATATCCATATGTGTCAGGAAGAGCAGTTTGACTCGGCCCAGATGCTGATTACCTCCGGAGACGGCATGCATTTTAACAATTTTGACGATAAGATGGTGGTCATTCCCTGCATAGAGGATGCCAAAACCGGGGACCGGGCGCATACCAGAGACCCTAAAGTCTGGCGGGGAAAGGATGCCTGGTATATGGTTCTGGGCAGTACGTCCGGAGACGGAAGAGGGAAGCTGCTTTTTTATAAGAGTACGGATCTGACGGAGTGGAAATTTGTCAACCATGCCGTGGGCAGAAAAGGATTCGGATGGATGTGGGAATGTCCGGATTATTTTGAAACGAAAGGCGGTGGTGTCCTGCTCATTTCTCCCATGCAGATTATGAGAGACGGTATGCGGGATGAGGCACAGACGATTTGTATGCCGGTTGCCTTTGAGGAAGAAACCTGTACCATGCAGATTCCGGATACCTATCAGTTTGCGGATTATGGTATGGATCTGTATGCCGCACAGACGACGGTGGACGAGGACGGGCGCCGGGTGATGACAGCCTGGATGCGGATGCCGGAGGCAGTGGACGGCGCCTGGTCCGGTATGTTCTGTATTCCCAGAGTAGTGGAGGTAAAGGACGGGCATATTTATTTCCGGGTCCATCCCAATATCGGGAAACAGTTTACGAGACAGATCCTGTATGTGTCGGAAGCTGACAGGGCAGGTTATAAGATCAGTGTGAATATGGAGGAAGGGGAATCCATTGGGATCGGCGGATACTGGATTTACCGGCATGGATGTCATATTTGCGCGGACCGGAGCAATGTGTTCCGTGATCACAATGATTACCGCATGCAGTTTATGACACCTGAGATCAAAGAGGGGTGTCATCTGGATATCTATGTGGACCGGAATCTGATCGAGATTTTTGTCAATGAGGGTGAGTATGTACTGAGCAATGTGGTATATGATCTGGACAGTAAGATACAGGCGGATGTCCGGGAAGGGTATCAGATGTATACATTGGAATCAGAATAGAAAGGGTGGGTATGATAATGTCAAAGAAAGACGAGGTGTTTCAGGCACGGCTTTCCAGGTATCATGATGAGCTGAGATGGCTTTATATGGAGCTGTATGATAATTCTGATATGTTTGCGGAGTTATGTACGGAAATGTATGCCTATTATGAAGCAAGAAGCGCAGGTCTGAAAAAAAGCGATCAGGAGCGGGAAGAAAAGCCGGACTGGTATAAAAAGAACGATATGCTGGGCATGATGCTGTATATTGATAATTTTGCAGGGAATCTGAAGGGCGTTCAGGAGAAGCTGGATTATCTGATGCAGTGCAATGTCAATTATATTCATCTGATGCCGTTTCTGGACACGCCCAAAGGACGTTCGGACGGCGGTTATGCGGTTTCCGATTTCCGAAAGGTGCAGGAGCATCTGGGGACGATGGAGGATTTGGACAGACTTTCGGATGCCTGTCATAAAAAGGGCCTGAATCTCTGTATGGATTTTGTAATGAACCATACTTCGGAGGATCATGAATGGGCCAGAAAGGCCAGGGCAGGCGAAGGAGAGTATATGAGCCGGTATTTCTTCTTTGACAATGGTGAGATACCGGCAGAGTATGAAAAGACTGTGCCTCAGGTATTTCCTACCACCGCGCCGGGCAATTTCACCTGGCATGGGGAGATCGGCTACCATGTGATGACGACATTTTATCCCTATCAGTGGGATCTGAATTATAAAAATCCCAGAGTGTTCAATGAGATGATGTACAATTTCCTGTTTCTTGCCAACCGGGGCATTGATATTGTCCGCCTGGACGCGGTTCCCTATATCTGGAAGGAGCTGTATACCTCCTGCCGGAATCTCCCCCAGGTACATACCATTGTACGTATGATGCGTATGATCGGTGAGATCGTATGTCCGGGTGTTCTGCTGCTGGGTGAGGTGGTGATGGAGCCGGAAAAGGTAGCGCCTTATTTCGGTACGGTGGAAAAGCCGGAATGTCATATGCTGTATAATGTGACCACGATGGCAAGCACATGGAACACAGTGGCCACAAGGGATGTGCGGCTTCTGCGCCTGCAGATGGACATTGTGAACCGGCTGCCCAGGGACTATGTTTTTCTGAATTATCTGCGGTGCCATGACGATATCGGCTGGGGACTGGATTACCGTTTTCTGATGCAGTTCGGCATCGGAGAAGTGAGCCATAAGAAGTATCTGAATGATTTTCTGACAGGACAATTTCCCGGTTCTTTTGCGAGAGGTGAGCTGTACAATTCGGATCCGGTATCGGGGGATGCCAGACTGTGCGGCACCACGGCTTCTCTGTGCGGGATTGAAAAAGCGGCCTATGAACAGGATGAGGCAGCACTGCAGGCAGCCATCCGTCTGGATCTTATGCTGCATGCCTATATGTTCACCCAGTCCGGGATTCCGGTGATTTACAGCGGTGATGAGATCGGACAGGAAAACGATTACTCTTATCATCAGGAGCAGGATAAACGGGAGGATTCCCGTTATCTGCACAGGGGACAGTTTCCCTGGGAGCAGGCGGAAAAGAGGACAGAGGAGGGGAGCGTTCCACAGCAGCTCTTTACAGGCATCGGCACTCTGGAAAAGATCCGGAAAAGCCTGCCGGTATTCTGTTCCGACGCGGATGTATGGACGATTGATACATGGGATGATTCCATCCTGGGACTGGTCCGGGCCAGAGGAGAGGAAAAGCTGGTGGCGCTGTTCAATTTCCATGAAGGAGAGCGGATTGCCTGGATCAATGAGGACGACGGACTCTATCAGGATCTGATCACCGGAGAGAAGATGGAGGCCAAAGGTGTAAAGATGCCGGGGCATGGGGTATACTGGCTGTTGAAACAGACAGCAGATCACGAACCGGAGGAAGAGGCAAAGCCGGAAAAGGAACAGGAGCCGGAACCGGAGGAAGAGGCAAAGCCAGAAAAGGAGCCGGAACCGGAGGAAGAGGCAAAGCCGGAAAAGGAACAGGAGCCGGCATCGAAGGAAGAGGCGGAATCAGAAAAAGGG
>VSOB01000025.1 GCA_009774625.1 Lachnospiraceae bacterium | reverse complement strand
ATCAGGGCGCAGATTCAGCACCTGAAAGCCTATGCAAATTCTGATCCGCTGGTGAACGGGTGCATTGATCCCCGGTTCAAATATGTTTCCCGTGGTTCGGCTGAATTTGTGGAGTGGTTGGGGATTCAGGAGAACCCGCACGGTAAAGGATGGGCGGCTGGTGCAAAGTACGGTGAAAAAATCCTGAACATTCTGGACAAAATCACCGGGACGGCAGCAGAGCCGGAAGTCCCGGCAAAATTCCCTTACAAGGTGCGGGTGAAAATCCCTGATCTGTATATCCGCAAGGGCGCAGGAACGAACTACCAGAAGGACGGTTTCACGGGCAAGGGAGTTTTCACCATTGTTGATGAAGCTGATGGGCAGATCAGCAGCACCGGGAAGATCGGGAAGTGGGGACTTTTGAAGTCCGGGGAAAAGGGGCGCAACCGCTGGATTTGCCTTTCTTTGGGTGATTCCGTGACCGAAAAAGTGTGATACTAATTTGTTACTAATTAGGGCATATTTTGGAGGTTTTGCGCCGCCGTATATTTTGAACTTTCTTGAATTTATCGGTATTTCAAGGGGTTTGAAATATTGAAAATTTATGGAGGAATGATTATTCTGGTTACGGGAGGCGTAGGGTATTATCAGGAGGAAGGAAAACCGGCCCAGATCATCTGTAAGGGTGATGTGGTGGAATGTACGCCGGGAGTCCGGCACTGACACGGAGCGGCATCGGACAGTTGGTTTTCACAAATGGTCATCTATGATTCCCACTATGTCCCGGCAGAAGGAGAAACAGAGCCGGAAGAGCTGGTAACAGATGAGTATTATGAGAATCTGGAAGCGGAAGAATATCAGGGATGCACAATGGCAGAGGAGCATCCGCTTATGTTTTCAAAAGCAGAGGAGGCAATGAGTTCTGACACATTCAGCGGACCAGCATATGTTTCATCAATAATAGAGGGTGACAATGTATCCGGGAGATGTGGCGCTTTGCCCTCCTGGTGTAAAGCATTGGCATGGAGGCAGTGCAGATACGGAATTTGCACACATTGCAGCAAATACAAATCCGGAATTAACCGGACTGGAATGGTTTGACCGTATTTCTGCGGAAGAGTACGGGAAACTTTCGCAGGATAAGAAAGAAAATTCCGCATCAGAAGAAAAAACTCTGATTGTCTATTTCTCATGGTCGTCCTCCGGGAATACAGAAAAAATGGCAAAGATGATACAGGAACAGACCGGAGGCGATATACTGAAACTGGAACCGCTGAATCCTTATCCGGAGGATTACACCGAATGCACGGAAGTGGCACTGGCAGAACGGGATGGTACTGTCCGGCCGGAGATTAAAAATCTGCCGGAATCCCTTGAGGGATATGACCGTATTTTTATCGGTTATCCGATCTGGCTTGCGTACCACAATTTGATACAATGCACCCAAGTATGAGTTTGGGTGCAATTTTTAACGATAGGAATTTTTATGATTTTGCATTTCTAACTCTATACTTCAAATTTTCACATATCTAATTAATCGAAATACGGTAATTATAAATGAATCATAACCATCTGTCATGCAGTTGGTTCTGATTGATTGCGAATTTTGGTGGATTTTTGCAGCAGACTGATTCCAGTTACAAAAATAATAAGCCCTATTGCCTGACCCTGCAGGATATTTGATAAGATCAGATCGCTGTCCGAATCCCATCCATAGATTGTGATCAGATTAGTAAAGAGAAGGGAAAAGGCAATCAGATTTTCTGCCCATGTATAACCACGGCGGATAGGGCCCAGAAGATTCCTTTGGGACTTAGGCTCATCGGACGGTTCTTTTCTGGAATATATCTGAAATAACGGATAAATCAGCATCCGCAGTACCAGGATTGTTCCATTCAAAATATAAATGGAGCGTGAAAAGGTAAGAATCCGGTCCATTTTTATGTATTGATATGTCCTGCCCATGGCGAAGATCCCTGTCAGTATAAGTACGATACTGGCGGCTTTGCAGGTATTTTTCAGATTGTCCCCGTTCCTCCCCCAAATCAGAAGTCCTATTTTTCCCGTCAGTAGCAATATATAGTAAATAGTGTTGGAAAAACGCCATAAACTGCCGCCAAAACCTACAGCCTGGATAAAATAAAACGCGGCTAGGACAATATCCGTAAGGCAGGAAAATGCTATCCCATAAAAAAAACGATTTTCTTTGATTTTTAGCTTTTTTATGTAATGCTCTATCGTTTGTTTCATCATAATTTCGTCTCTCCCATTATTATATGCCGGTCCGTCCTTTTTCAATAAACTTTTTCAGTCACGTATAAATTTTGCATTTTTCATGACCATTTTTGCAAATTCTTTTGTATCGTATGGAAATTCCCTCTTTATCCATTCGAGCATCATCCCGATTGCCCCGTTTACAGAATAAATAAGCTGGAATTCGTTATCCATGCCTAAATGATTGTTATTCGCAGACATATAATATTCTAATATTGCATTTTTAAGGTTTTCAAAAAAAACATTGCTGTCTGAATCAATAAGCAGTACACGGAACTCGAAGGCATTCTCCCTGACATAATCAAAAAAACCTTCTAATTCGGCGGCCTTTACTGTTTTGCTGTTATGCTCATTATTGCCATATACTTTTGGGATATTTGAGATCATTTCATTTTCAATTTCATGTAAAAGGTCTCTTACTTCTACATAATGTGCGTAAAAGGTTGAACGGTTCAGGTCCGCCTTCTCACAAATCTCTGTAATGGTAATCTTACTCAATGGTTTTGACTGTAACAATTCCAGTAGGACTTCCCGGAACACTTTTTTAGTCATCAGCGTCTTTCTTGATTCTTTCATGCAGTTCTTCTCCCTAAAATTTTTGGAAACCATCAAATTTATTGATTCTGTTGGTTTGCCATCAGATTTTGAAATACTGATTGTTGAAAAACCAACAAGATGTATGTTACATTTTTTTTGTTAAAAGTCAATATATAATTGGAGGTAATCTTCTATGAGTGAAAGCAAAAACAGCTTTGATGCTGAAAAAATCGTTGACCAGATCAAGGAACTTGTCAAAAAGGGAAATGTCTCTAAAATCATTGTGAAACATGGTGAAGATACGATTCTGAATATTCCATTGAATGCGGGAATTGCAGGGACAATCCTCGGTCTTGCAGCGGCACCATGGGCAATCATCACTATGACAATCGCTACCATCGGTTTCAAATGCCGTGTCGAACTGCTCAAAGATAATGGTGAAATTATGGAGGTAATAAATCCCAGGGAATAAAACCTGCATTCATAATGTTACCGTTTTCCTTATTGTGCCGCAGAGCCTGTACCACGCAATTTCGAACTGTGTGTATGGGCGCTGCGGCACAATAAGGAAATAAGGCGGAGGATAACGATTCGTTGCTTTTGTATGCGGGAAAGGTGCGTATTCTTAAAATGGACAGAAAGAGGGATGGATATCGGCATAAGATATATTGTCACAGGAGCAGCGGGTCATTTGGGAAGTACAGTTATCCGCTTATTAAAGAATACGGACAGTGAAGTATATGGGCTTCTGCTTCCAGAAGAAAAGCCCGTGATTAAGGCCCCCAATATTCATTATGTCCATGGCGATGTGTGCAGGAAAGAAACATTATCCCCGCTTTTTGAAAATGCAGATGAGAAAACAGTGAAGGTCATCCATACAGCAGGGATTATCAGCATAGAGCGGGAAGTATCACCGCTCGTATATGAGGTCAACGTGAATGGAACAAAAAACATGATACATATATGCAGAGAAAAAAGAGGTTGACAGGTTTGTCTACGTGAGTTCTGTCCATGCTATACCTGAAATGGCCTACCGTGAAACAATTTATGAGGCAGGTTTTTTTCGGCGGCTTCTGTAGTAGGCGGGTATGCAAAGACGAAGGCGGAGGCGACACAGAGTGTACTGGATGCTTCCCGGAAGGGGTTACAGGCAGTTATCGTACATCCCTCCGGTATTATCGGCCCGTATGATAAAGGGAATAACCATTTGGTACAGCTTGTCATAGAATACATGAATGGAAAGCTGCCTGTCTGTGTAAAGGGAGGATATGACTTTGTGGATGTGCGGGATGTAGCAGCAGGCTGTCTGCTTGCGGCTGAGAAGGGGAAACAGGGACAATGCTATATTTTGAGTGGGCATTATCTCTCTATTCAGGATATGCTTTCCTGTGCAGGGAAGTACTGCAACAAAAAAAAGTTGTCGGCAATTCCTGTCTTTCTGGCAGAGTTTGCGGCTCCATGGATTGAATCATTTTCCCGGATATGTGGAAAACGGGCACTTTATACCCGTTATTCATTACATACGCTTACAAGCAATAGTAATTTTTCGAGCAGTAAGGCTCAGACTGAATTAGGGTACTTTTCCCGTCCGGCTGACGACACGATCCGCGATATGACTGGCTGGATTATGGAAAATTAAAAACGCAGCTAACTTATTTTATTGGCGGCTGCCTTTGGCTTTATATTTTTTTCGGCGAGGACGGTTAAATAAAAGAAATATATTTGCAGGCAGTAATATATAAGATGCCGTATTCCGTAATTGTAAGTATGTTTACATACTGCTGGTATTTGGAGCAGCGTACAAAAAATTTAGAAAGAAGGAATGATTATGAGCGAAACACAGACAACCGCCAATCCCCTGGGAACAGACCGGATTGGTAAACTGCTGAGAGGATTTGCAGTTCCCGGCATCATTTCTATGGTCATCAATTCCCTTTATAACATGGTAGACCAGATATTCATTGGACAGGGAGTAGGTATGCTGGGAAATGGGGCTACCAATATTATAGCCCCGATTTCTACTTTTGCGATTGCAGTGGCAGCCCTTTTTGGAGATGGGCTTGCAACATATTTTAGTCTGCAGCTGGGAAAAGGGGAGCCGGAAAAAGCATCCCAGGCTGTTGGTAATTCCATAATCTCAGGAGTGGTTGTCAGTGCCCTGCTGACTGTCCTTGTGTTGGTATTTCTGAATCCGTTATGCAGGATTTTTGGTGCAACGAATAATATCATGCCCTATGCGCTGGAATATGGCCGGATTATTGCCTGCGGATTTCCGTTTGTGATTGTGGCAGTCATTATCAATGGCGTTGTCCGGGCAGATGGAAGCCCTAAGTATTCCATGGTATCCATGATGATGGGTTCTGTCCTCAATGTGTTTCTTGACCCGCTGTTTATCTTTGTGTTTAAAATGGGAATTTCCGGAGCCGCTCTGGCAACAGTTCTCAGCCAGTTTATCAATATGGCGCTAAATATTGCCTATCTCTTCCGGTTTAAGAATATAAAGCTGGACAAAGCATCCTTCAGATTTCGGATTTCTTTTGCAGGAATGCTGGCATCCCTTGGCATTGCAAGCGGTCTGAATACGACAACATCCACCGTTATTGCCATTGTATCCAATAATATGCTGACGCGTTATGGCGCACTTTCTGTTTATGGCGAGGACATCCCCATTACTGTGTTTGGCCTGTGCATGAAGGTAAGTATGCTGTTCTTTTCTGTAGCAATGGGTATTTCCAGTGCCAGCCGCCCTATCCTTGGTTTTAATTATGGTGCGGAAAAATTTGACCGGGTAAAGAAAACATTCCGTCTGACCTTTGTTTCTGCAACAACGGTTATGGTCGTTGCATGGATTGTGTATATGGCTTTTCCGCTGCAGCTTATCCGTATTTTTGGAACGGAATCTGCTTTGTATGAGGAATTTGCAGTAAAATGTTTCCGCATTTATCTTCTGACTAATTTCCTTGGGGGAATGCAGCTTTGTGCCGGAACGCTGTTTCAGGCAATCGGGCATCCGGCAAAGGCCACCGTGGTATCGCTGGCAAAGCAGGTGATTTTTTACATTCCTGCCATGCTGATCCTTGCGAAAGCTTTCGGATTGGTCGGAATCCTATGGGCAGGACCGATAGCAGAGGTGCTGGCGTTTTTCCTGGCAGCAGTTTTAGCAAGAAAGGAATTGAAAGGAATGGGCAACGCCAGATTGGAGGAGAAAGCATGAAAAAAAGAGTGATCACAATAAGCCGCCAGTTTGGCAGCGGCGGACACAGCATAGGGAAAAGCGTGGCAGAACAGTTGGGGATACCTTATTATGACAAAGAAATTTTAGGACGTATTGCATCCGAAACTGGGTTTGCATTGAGCTTTATTGAAAATGCATCTGAGTATGCAACGTCAAATAACAGCTTTTTATGGAACCTTGTTATGAAACATTCTTCCCCACATGTACCGGAGGAAAATCCGGCAGATGTTATTTATTTTACACAGGCGAAGATCATAAAGGAAATTGCAGGAAAAGAAAGCTGTGTGATTGTTGGGCGTTGCAGTGATTATATCCTGCGGGACAGGGAGGATTGTCTGCATATCTTCATCTGTGCGGATAAAGAAAGCCGCGCAAAACGAATTTTGGAAAACTATGGGGAAACAGATAAGACCATAGGAAAACGGATAGATGACAAGGACGCACGCCGCAAGATTTACTATACACATTACACTGACCGGGTTTGGGGTTCGCCGGAAAATTATCATGCCATGCTTAATAGCGGGGAGTTAGGAGAAGAGCTGTGTGTCCGGATCATACGGGAGTTGTACCAATCGGAATAGCCGGCATAGTTTAAGAAATGATTATTACCGGAGGAATGCGTAAGAAAGAGGAGAGGTTGTAGGATATACTGCCAATCAAGTTGAGGTCGAAAGAACAAAAGGGGATGAAGTAATATGCACAGTCATAGATTTGAGGGTTCTGTTTGAGGGGAAACACAAGACACTGCCAATACCAACCGTTGCTGTTATGCTTGATATTGTCAATATTGGTTGACACTTTTTTTACAAGGATATCAATGCCTAAGCAGCATCCAGGGATTCATAATTCTCTGCCGCTTGACCATAGGAGGAAGCTCCTCATTGGAAGAGTATATTCTCCTGTTGTTCCAATAACTGATGAAATATCTCCAGATGAGGGTTTTCAGTTCCTCTACTGTCATTTTTTCTGTGTCATGCCTTCTATAGATGAGTTTTTTCCTTCAACCGGGCCCACATGCTCTCGCAACGGGCATTGTCATGGCAGGGTCCGCCAGCCCTGTTCATGCTCTGGAGAATGCCATATTTTGCTACTGCCCTGCGGTAGGTCTCACTGGTGTGCTCAGATCCACGGTCAGAATGGATGATGGCTCCCCTGAGCGTCGGGCAAGACCGGACCGCATTGGTAAGCGTACGCTCGCATAGTAGGGCTTTCATGTTTGGAACCATTGCCATGCCCGGAACTGCAGCATCGAAACAGTCAAATATGGCGGATACATAGAGTTTTCCATCGTTTGCTTTGATCTCGGTTATGTCCGTGATACATTTTTTGAGTGGTTCACTGGATTTGAAATCCCTTTTCAGCAGGTCCTCAGATTTACGCGCCTCACGATCTGCTGACAAGAATGCAGAAAAAACTATACGGAAAAGATTGAAATAAACAAAGATAACACAAGAAGAGACACCACAAACGAATGTTTGTCAAGAAAAAATACTTGACACCTTACTATATTTACGCTATGATGAAGCAGGTATCCGGGCAGAGCAGGAGAAGTTTATGGAAAAAATCGTAGAACAGGGAATTTTATATGATTTTTATGGAGAACTTCTGACTGGGCATCAAAGGCAGATTTATGAGGATGCTGTTTATCATGATCTGTCCCTGAGTGAGATCGCTGAGGCCAACGGTATCAGCAGGCAGGGGGTACATGATCTTTTAAAACGGTGTGACAGGACTTTGGCCGAATATGAAAATAAGCTCCATCTGGTAGAGAAGTTTGCCTGTATCAAACAGAAGGTGGAGGAGATCGAGAAGCTGGCCGGACAGGATGGAAAAAATGTGGGGCCGGAGGATGGCAGAAGGGCGCTGCGTCAGGCTGGCAGGCTGGCGCGGGAAATCTTAGAGGAATTGTAGATGGCATTTGAGAGCTTAACGGATAAATTGCAGAATGTATTTAAAAAACTGCGGAGTAAGGGACGTCTGACCGAAGAGGATGTCAGAGCGGCTCTGAAGGAAGTCAGGATGGCACTGCTGGAGGCCGATGTGAATTTCAGGGTGGTCAAGCAGTTTATCAAATCTGTGGAGGAACGTGCCATCGGGGCCGATGTGATGAACGGTCTGAATCCGGGACAGATGGTGATCAAGATCGTAAACGAAGAAATGATCGCTCTGATGGGTTCTGAGACTACGGAGATACAGCTCCAGCCAGGCAAAGCCGTCACTGTGATTATGATGTGCGGTCTGCAAGGTGCCGGTAAGACCACTACGACAGCCAAAATAGCAGGAAAGTTCAAGAAAAAAGGAAAAAAGCCTCTGTTGGTGGCCTGTGATATTTACAGACCGGCAGCAATCAAACAGTTACAGGTCAATGGAGAAAAACAGGAAGTGGATGTATTTTCCATGGGAGAGAATCAAAGGCCTGTGGACATTGCCAGAGCTTCGTTGGAGCATGCGGCTAAATTCGGTCACAATGTGGTGATATTGGATACGGCCGGTCGGCTGCATATTGATGAAGAGATGATGGAAGAGCTGCAGGAAATCAAAGCCAATGTGGAGGTCCATCAGTCGCTGCTGGTAGTGGATGCCATGACAGGACAGGATGCTGTCAATGTGGCAAAGGATTTTAATGATAAAGTAGGAATAGACGGTGTGATCCTGTCCAAGATGGACGGTGATTCCAGAGGCGGCGCGGCGCTCTCTGTCAAAGCCGTTACCGGTAAACCGATTTTATATGTGGGTATGGGTGAGAAGCTGTCTGATCTGGAGCAGTTTTATCCGGACCGGATGGCAGGACGTATCCTGGGTATGGGAGATGTGCTTTCCCTGATTGAAAAGGCACAAAGCAGCATCGATATGGATGCGGACAAAGAAAAAGAAATGGCCTCCCGTTTAAAAAAAGGGAAGTTTGACTTCGAAGATTATCTGGAAAGTATGTCTCAAATGAAGAAAATGGGCGGTCTTTCCAGCCTGTTGTCCATGATGCCGGGGATGGGCGGCGGAAAGCTGGGTGACATGGAATCTCTGGTGGATGAGGGACAGCTGTCCCGTATGGAGGCCATTGTGCTTTCCATGACAAAAGAAGAGAGAAAAGACCCAAAACTGTTGAATCCCAGCCGTAAGCACCGGATTGCGAAAGGGGCAGGAGTGGATATCAGTGTGGTCAATCGTTTTGTCAAACAGTTTGAGCAGTCCCAGAAGATGATGAAGCAGCTTCCGGGCATGATGGGTGGTTTTGGTAGCAAAAAGGGAAAATTCAAATTCCCTTTTTAGATACAAATACATGTGGCAGGGGCATAGCCCCTTATATGATGAAATTATTTCGGAGGTGAAAGAACATGGCAGTAAAAATCAGATTAAAAAGAATGGGACAGAAGAAGGCTCCTTTTTATAGAATCGTCGTTGCAGATTCCCGTTCTCCCAGAGATGGAAGGTTCATTGAAGAAATCGGAACTCTGGATCCGATGACAGAGCCCAGCACATTTAAGGTAAACGAAGAGCTGGCCAGAAAATGGCTTGCAAACGGAGCACAGCCCACGGAAGCAGTCAGCAGGATTTTTAAGAAAGCAGGGATTGAGAAATAAAGACTTGTTAGCATTCTGTACCTGATGCAGACGGGCTTCCGGAGGTTGAGTATGAAAGAATTGGTTGAAGTAATTGCAAAGGCGCTTGTGGACCATCCGGATGAAGTTGTTGTAACACAAAAGGAAAACGGTAAAAACATTACTGTGGAGCTTCATGTGGCAGCATCTGATATGGGCAAGGTGATTGGCAAACAAGGCAGAATTGCAAAGGCAATCCGCTCTGTTGTAAAAGCAGCATCATCAAAAGACAATAAGAAAGTGGATGTAGAGATCATCTGACAGACAGGGGCGATTCGCAGGGAGTCGTCCCTGTCCTGCTCTTTGGAAGGATATAGCCGGGGATAAGGAGAGGAGAAATGGAAGAACTGTTAAAGGTGGGCGCGATCACCTCCACGCGTGGAATCAAAGGCGAAGTGAAGGTGTTTCCCATGACGGATGATGCCGGGCGTTTCCGGGACTGCAGGGAACTGATTGTGGATACGGGCGGGGAGAAAAAAATTCTGGAAGTGGAAACCGTTAAATTTTTCAGGCAGTTTGTCATATTGAAGTTTAAAGGATATGACTCCATCAACGATATAGAGCGTTTCAAAGGAAAGGATCTGTATGTAACAAGAGAAAATGCGGTTCCTCTGGAAAAGGATGAGTATTTTATTGCGGATCTGATCGGATTGTCCGTATGGGATGAGAAACAGGAAAAAATAGGTGTTCTGCAGGATGTGATTGAAACCGGAGCGAACGATGTATACAGCGTGCTGACACAGGAGGGCAAAGAGATTCTGCTTCCGGCGATCAGGGACTGTATTCTGGATGTGGATTTGGATAGCGGCAGGATGCATGTTCATATTCTGCCGGGGCTATTGGATTGAAGCGATAGGGAGAGTAAAGATGAAATTTCATATTCTGACCCTGTTTCCGGAGATGGCGGATACCTGTCTGCATGCAAGTATACTGGGAAGAGCGGCCCAAAGTGGATGCGTTTCTTTCCATACGGTGAATATCAGGGACTATACCGTCAATAAGCATAAAAAAGTGGACGATTATACTTATGGGGGTGGCGCGGGTATGCTGATGCAGGCACAGCCTGTTTATGATGCCTGGAATTCTGTACAAAGCGGGAGTGAAGTGAAAATCCGGACGATCTATGTGACGCCCCAGGGACGTACCTTTACCCAGGAGCTTGCCCAGGAGCTTTCTCAGGAAAAGGAACTGATTTTTCTTTGCGGACATTATGAAGGCATAGATGAGCGGGTACTGGAAGAGGTGGTGACGGATTCTGTTTCCATCGGAGATTATGTGCTGACCGGAGGAGAACTGCCTGCTCTGGTGATGGTGGATGCCATAGCAAGACTTATACCCGGTGTGCTGCACAACGAAAATTCTGCAGAAACCGAGAGCTTTCAGAATGGCCTGCTGGAATATCCTCAATATTCCCGTCCTCCCATCTGGCATGACAAAGGGGTACCGGAGGTACTGTTATCCGGCAACCATCAAAAAATTGCCCAGTGGCGTCTGGAGCAGTCCATCAGACGGACACAGGAGAGAAGGCCGGATCTTTACGAACGGTATATGAAAAAAAACTTGCAATCCTGAAAAAGATATGGTACATTATTACTGTTGCGAAGGTGAGATGGTCCTCTGTTGCAAAGTGCATTAAGAACGTCTGATGATACAAGGAGGCACACATGAACGATATTATTAAAAGCATTGAAGAAGAGCAGCTTAAGCCCGAAATCCAGGAGTTTTGCGTGGGCGATACCGTTAAGGTATATGGTAAGATCAAGGAAGGCAACCGGGAAAGAATCCAGGTTTTTGAAGGCACCGTACTGAAGCGTCAGGGTGGAAGCAGCAGAGAGACATTCACAGTCAGAAAGACTTCCAATGGCGTGGGCGTGGAAAAAACATGGCCGCTGCATTCTCCCAATGTAGAGAAAATCGAAGTGGTAAGAAGAGGTAAGGTAAGACGTGCAAAACTGTTCTACCTGAGAAAGCGCACCGGTAAGAAGGCAAAGGTAAAAGAACTGGTAAAATAAGGAAACAAGAACAGGGCAGCTGCACAAGTAGTTGCCCTATGTTTTTTTCAGGCAGGCAATGAGCCGTGCGAATCCTACAGATGCCGATACGGCTGCTTGCAGACGGAATTGGCAGATAAAGGATTCATAGGGCGAAGAAGATACGGTAAAACCAACTACGAGGTAGCAGATGAGCAAAAAGCAGGGACTGAGTTTTTATCATAAAAAAAAGAAAATAAGCAGTACTGCCCTTCGGGAGATTGCGGAATGGTTTTTTCTTGTGTTTACGGCTGTTTTGATTGCGGCAGTTCTTGTATTTTCTGTGGGGATGCGGACAAGAGTAATCGGTGTTTCTATGGAGCCGGGACTGTATAACGGCCAGGAAATACTGATCAATCACTTTCTGTATAAGATCGTTTCTCCCAAACGGGGAGATGTGATCGTGTTTTTGCCCAATGGCAATCAAAACACCCACTACTATGTAAAGCGTGTGGTGGGTCTGCCCGGCGAGACGGTACAGATCAAGGATGAACGGCTGTATATCAACGGAGTTCTGGCGGAAGAGGACGAGGTTTATGATAAGATGGCGGATGCAGGGATTGCAGAGAATGAAATCCTGTTGGGTATAGATGAGTATTTCGTACTGGGCGATAACCGGAATAACAGTGAGGACAGCCGTTCCGGCAATATTGGACCGGTGAAACGTGAAAACATCACCGGAAAGGCCTGGTTTCATATGGCATCTTCTGGCAGTGGCATGGGCTTTATCAAATAAGGGATCAGGGATTTTGCCCGATCAGAATGAGGAAGGACAACGACATGAATTATCAATGGTATCCCGGTCATATGACAAAAGCAAAACGTATGATGCAGGAAAATCTGATGCTGATTGATCTGATGATAGAGCTGGTAGATGCCAGGATTCCTCTCAGCAGCAGGAATCCGGATATTGATGAGCTGGGCAGGAATAAATCCAGGCTGATTCTGCTGAATAAGTCTGATCTGGCGGATGCCTCTGTGAACAGAGAATGGATGGAGTATTTTAAAGGGCAGGGGATCCATGCCGTGGAAGTAAATTCCAGATCAGGGGCAGGTGTTAAGTCAATCCAGGCTGTGGTACGGGAAGCCTGCAGGGATAAGATAGAGCGTGACAGGAGAAGAGGGATTCTGAACCGTCCCATCCGTGCTATGGTGGCAGGCATCCCCAATGTGGGAAAGTCTACGTTTATCAACACATTTGCAGGCAAGGCTTGTACCAAAACGGGGAATAAGCCGGGGGTGACAAAGGGAAAACAGTGGATTCGACTGCACAAAAGTCTGGAATTGCTGGATACGCCGGGGATTCTCTGGCCCAAATTTGAGGATCAGCAGGCAGGTATGCGCCTGGCCTGGATCGGCTCTATGAACGATGAAATCCTGCAGATCGAGGAATTGGCTCTGGAATTGATCGGATATCTGCGTATTGCTTATGAAGGTGTACTGAGCAATCGTTTTGGAATAAAGGAAAACGGTGAGAATTTTGAGATTTTAACACAGATCTGCATCAGACGCAGATGCTTTCTCAAGGGAGAGGAGCCGGATTTGCGGAAGGCATCTTCCATACTGTTGGAGGAATTCAGGAGCGGAAAGCTGGGGAGAATCAGTCTGGAAAGACCATAGCAGGGGGCATAGGGATGAAAAAGATTATCAGGGAACTATTGGATACGAGTCTGTATTTGCTGATTGTACTGGCATTGACTTATCTGGTGATTACTTTTGTGGGACAGAGAACGGAAGTAAGCGGCAGTTCGATGGAAACCACGCTCAGCAATGAGGACAATCTGATCGTGGACAAGATTACGTATCGGTTCAGTGATCCGCAGCGGTTTGATATTATTGTATTTCCGTTTCAGTACGAGGAGGATACCTATTATATCAAACGGATTATCGGAATGCCCGGGGAAACGGTCCAGATTGACGGAGAGGGCAATATTTATATCAATGACGAATTGCTGGAAGAGTCTTACGGCAGAGAAGTAATGGAGTCTCCGGGCCGGGCTTTTGAAAAGATAACACTGGCAGAGGATGAATACTTTGTACTGGGCGATAATCGGAACAGCAGTTCTGACAGCAGAGATCCCAGCGTAGGAAATATCAGGAGACAGAATATTATCGGGCGGGCCTGGATCAGAATCTGGCCTTTGAGTAAGTTCGGTATCTTACGGCATCAATAAAAAGGTACATGAGGATGGAAAAAACAATCGGAGAAATACGAAAAGAAATGCAGGCAGCCAAAATGGAAGAGCTGCCTGCTTTTATAAAAACTTATGAAACAGACCGGCGTGCAGGCGTGAGGGCTTTGGTGGATCGGGCGGGGAGACGGCTGGCTGCCTATGAAAAAGAATGGATACGGATACAAAAGATGCAGGTCTATGAAAACAGGTATGCTGACTGTCATTTTATCTGCGGGGTGGATGAGGCAGGCCGGGGGCCGCTGGCAGGTCCGGTGGTGGCCGGGGCCGTGATCCTTCCCAAAAACTGTCAGATTCTGTATCTGAATGATTCCAAGCAGCTTACAGCTAAAAAAAGAGAAGAATTGTACGATATAATAAGAGAGAAGGCTGTTTGCACCGGAGTGGGAATCGTTGGTCCTGAACGGATTGACGAGATCAATATACTTCAGGCAACCTATGAGGCAATGCGGCAGGCATTGGCGAATCTTACCGTAAGGCCGGATATCCTGCTGAATGATGCAGTGACGATTCCATCGGTGGGGATTACACAGATTCCCATTATCAAAGGGGATGCCAAAAGTGTTTCCATTGCGGCTGCCAGCATTATAGCCAAGGTGACCAGGGACAGAATCATGGCAGAATACGATGCAAAATATCCGGGGTATGGGTTTGCTTCCAATAAGGGGTACGGCTCCGGAGAACATATTGCAGCGCTGAAACGTCTGGGGCCCGGTCCCATTCACAGGCGGAGTTTTATTAAAAATTTTATGGAATCATAATTGGGTAAACAGGAGAAGCTATGGCATTTCATTTAGCAGGACTTTTTCACGGCAGTACGCCGGATCCGGTTGCGGCCTCTTCCGCCGGAGCGAAAACAGAATATGCAGGGCGGGGCTCTGCAGACAGTCAGGTGCGGGGGCTGGTTCCCGGCCAGACGGTCAGCGGCGAGGTGGTTGACCGCAGCGGTGATGAGATACAGATCCGGATTGCAAAGGACACGGTGATTCATGCAAGAATGGAGAAAGAGATACAGACGAATACAGGACAGAATGTAACCTTTCAGATTCGTTCCAATGCCTCCGGTATGATTGCCCTGCGTCCTTTGTTTCATAATATGGCACAGGAGAATACGGCGCTGCGGGCGCTTTCTCAGGCCGGCATCCAGGTCAACGGAAAGAGTATGCAGATGGTATTTTCCATGATGCAGGAGGGCATGTCCATTGATAAGGGTTCTCTGCAGGAAATGTACAGACAGATAGTGGATATGCCGGAGGTGGATATTCCTTCTATTGTGCAGATGAACCGGCTGCAGATCCCGGTGACACCGGAAAATCTGCAGCAGTTTTCGGCCTATAAAAATTATGAGCATCAACTGATTTCCTCTTTTGCACAGGTGGCGGAAGAGATTCCGCAGGCGGTTGCAGAGTTGTTCGCATCCGGCGATGCGCAGGAGGGTGTGGCTCTGATGAACAGACTGCTGTCCATATTCGGCGAAGGCGGGGATATTGCCGAAAATATGACAGATATGTTAGAAACAATGCAGACGCCGGAGGGGGCAGAGGAAGCATTGGCGGGGCAGGGGGCAGGTGCGGACCGGGTGGTTATCACAGAGGAAAACCAGGCAGGCCAGGCGGCTTCGGATGCGATAGCAGAAGCGATGTCAGCGCCGGAAGAAGGAGAAACGGCAGTGCGGATGGGCCGTCAGGAGGCGGCGGATGCAAGGATCAGAGAGGGCGGACAGATTCCACAGGAGGACAGAGCTTCTCTGGCAGAGCTTTTGAAACAGGCCGGGGGCAGCCCGGAGATGGCAGAAGCGCTGCTGGAAGGCCGGATAGGGCAGGAAGAACTGTACCGGGCCGTGCAGGAGCTTGGCAGACAGGCCCACGGCAGGCAGTCGCAGGAGGCGGTAAAAGAACTGTTCGTATCCAAAGGCTTTCAAAAAGTGCTGCAGAACAAAATGACAAATCAGTGGACGCTTACCACTCCGGAAGCGGTGGAAAAAAAGGAAGTGGAAAAGCTGTACCAACGGCTGAATGAGCAGACCAGACAGCTTGCGCAGGCGCTGGCTGGTACGAAATCGGATTCTTCCCTGTATAAAAGTGTACAGAACATCCGGGAAAATGTGGATTTTATGAACCAGCTGAACCAAATGTATGCCTATGTACAGCTCCCGTTGAAGTTCAGAGGGGAAAATGCGCACGGAGATTTATATGTTTATACCAACAAAAAAAATTTGGCCAGAAAAGATGGTAATGTAAGCGCATTTCTTCATCTGGATATGGAACATTTGGGTATGGTGGATGTCTATGTGGCGATGGAGCAGGGCAAAATCAATACCAATTTTTATCTGGCGGATGAAAAAAGCCTGGACCTTCTGGAGCAGAACATAGACAGTCTGACACAGAGACTGACAGAGAAGGGATATCGGGCGGATGCAAAGCTGATGCTGAAAGAAGAGGCCGGTAATGTGATGGAAGAAATGATCAAATCGGATAAAAATATCAGCGTTATCAGCGAATTGTCTTTTGATGTAAGGGCATAAGGAGCGGGATATGAGCGGCAAACAGGAAAAACCGAAACAGGCCATTGCGCTTTCCTACGATCCGAATGACAATGCGCCGCGGGTGGTGGCAAGCGGTCGGGGTGCGCTGGCGGAACGCATCATTGAAAAGGCACAGGAAACCAATGTGCCGGTGCATGAAGATACCAAACTGGCAGATACACTGTCCCGGCTGGAGATCGGTGATGCCATACCGCCGGAGTTGTATGAGGCAGTGGCGGAGATACTGGTGTTTGTTGATGCGATGGATAAGATCAGAGCCAAGATGAAGAAATAACGGCAGGCAGTGGAGGATTGGAAGCCGGATTGAAAGAGACAGAAAACAGACGCAGCCTGGGCAGGCGGGGAGAAGAGGAAGCTGCCCGCTATCTGACAGAAGCGGGTATGAAGATTCTGGAACGGAATTTTGTAAGCAGGCAGGGTGAAATTGACATAATAGGATACCACAGGGGCTGTCTTGTCTTTGTGGAGGTCAAATACAGAAGAAGCGAACGAACAGGGACACCGGAAAGTGCCGTTACACTGCAGAAAATGAGAAAGATATGCAGAGCAGCGGATTACTACCGGTATCTTCATCATTATGGAGAAGATGGAGCCATTCGTTATGATGTGGTGGCCATCAGCGGAGGAGAAATCAGATGGTATCAGGACGCTTTTGAGCACAGATACCGATAAAACAGAACAGGAGGTCAGAACAAAGATGCAGATTAACAGGAAAGTATTCAAAACAGAAAACGTGATGCAGATCAATCAGACTGGAGAGCTGGTTTATCTGACGTTTCCGGCATTGGAAAAAACAGGTATTGTAAAGCATTTGTTCAGTACCCGGCTGGGAGGAGTCAGCGAAGGGCATCTGGGCAGTATGAATCTGAGTTATATAAGAGGAGACCGGAAAGAAAATGTGGATGAAAACTTCCGGCGGATCGGTGAGATACTGGGGAAGGATGCAGCGGATTTTGTGTGTACGGACCAGACTCATACGGCTAATGTACGAACGATTACTTCTGCAGACAGAGGAAAGGGCATTGTCAGAGAGCGGGACTATAAGGATGTGGACGGAATGATTACCAATGAGCCGGGCATTGTGCTGTCGGCTTTTTTTGCGGATTGTGTGCCTTTGTTTTTTGTGGACCCTGTCAGGAATGCCATCGGCCTGTCCCACTCCGGATGGAAGGGCACAGTGGGGAAAATCGGACGGGTTACGGTGGAAGCCATGGGAAAACAGTTTGGCAGCAGGCCGGAGGATCTGGTGGCCGCCATCGGCCCGTCCATTTGCGGAGACTGTTATGAGGTGGGAGAGGATGTGGCAGAGCAGTTTCGGGCAGCTTTTCCGGACAGCGGAAAACCGGGCGGGGAAGCAGAAAGACCGCTGCTGACTGAAAAAGGGAGCGGCAAATATCTGCTGGATCTGTGGGAGGCCAACCGACGGGTACTTGGGGAGGCCGGTATCCTTCCAGAGCATATCAGCATTACAGATTTGTGTACCTGCTGTAATCCGGGGTTTCTTTTTTCTCATCGTGCGTCCCAGGGAAAAAGAGGCAATCTGGGGGCATTTCTGATGCTGCGGGAAACTGTAATTTAAGAAAATTTTAAGCAAAATAGGAATATGGTCTTAATGAGCATTTGTTACGATAGAAATGGAATCGGAAACGACAGAACAACAACGGAGAGCGGATATGGCAAATATTTTGGTATGTGATGATGACAGGGCAATTGTGGATGCAATTGAGATTTATCTGGTACAGGAGGGCTATCAGGTATACAAGGCTTATGACGGTGTGGAAGCCATCCGGATACTGGACGGGGAGGAGATTCATCTGTTGATTATGGATGTGATGATGCCCAGGCTGGACGGTATTCATGCCGTTTTGCAGATTCGGGAAAAATACAGCATTCCCATCATCATCCTTTCGGCGAAATCAGAGGATGCGGATAAGATTCTGGGACTGAATATCGGTGCGGATGATTATGTGACCAAGCCTTTCAATCCTCTGGAACTGACAGCCAGGGTCAAGTCTCAGCTCCGCAGGTATACAAAGCTTGGCAGCATCGGTACCGGAGAGGATGCGGAGCAGGTATACCGGTCCGGCGGGCTGGTTATGAATGATGCCACAAAAGAAGTGACCGTGGACGATGAGCCGGTAAAACTGACACCGATCGAATACAATATTTTGCTTTTGCTTGTGAAGAATCAGGGGAAGGTGTTTTCTATCAGTCAGATTTATGAAAATATCTGGAACGAAGAAGCCATCGGTGCAGACAATACGGTGGCGGTGCATATCCGGCATATCCGGGAAAAAATTGAGATCAATCCCAAAGAGCCGCGTTATCTGAAGGTGGTATGGGGCGTTGGCTACAAGGTGGACAAGCAGTAATGGAGTTCTGTGTGTCTGGGAATGCGGAAAGGGAGGAATGGCTATGAAAATAAGCAAATATGGAAGAAGCGTCAAATTTGCGGTTGCGGCTGCGGAAGTGATGCTTGCCACTTTCTGTGTGGTCTGTATCGGAATTGTGTTCTGCAATGCTGTGATCAGTGTGCCAAATCGCATCAATTCGATGCATGTGAATTATTATATCAGCCCGTTTTCCAAAACAGCGGCGTTTGCGGATTCGGATGTGTTCAATGATATGGTGTATGACAATATGAACGATGTCATCCGTTACTGTGTCATCCGGGGACAGTTGGAAACCGATGGGAAATTTGATGAAGATAAGGAAATCGACATTGAACAGTTTGCCAGACATTTGGAAGAGGTTCCGATCACGGAAACCAGTATCTGCTATCGGCTGGGCGATCTGATCCAATGGGGGCAGTCCGGAGAATCGGTGACTCTGAAGGAATATTCCTATGAGGAAGCGGAACAGATGATTGCACAGGCCCATGAAGATGGAGGATTTGCCGGAGAGGTGGAGGGAGAGATCATTTGGTCGCACACAGATCTGGAAACAGGAGCTGTACTGGCCGAAGAGATTACCATTTGGGAGGCAGAAAGGACGGAAAGTGAAAGTGTCGAATATGATGATACTGTGGCTGACGGTACGGACAGTGCCGGGGAAGCGGTCTATGAGGAACCGGAACGCTTTGTGGATCTGCCGGTAGAACGGTATCTTCCGGTAGACGGCAAATCCATACTTGCCCATGTGGACAGTGTGGAAGAACTGGAAGAAATGGTGTTTTATCTGGGAGAAACCGTGCATATGCTGCAGGATAATTATGAATCTTACAGAGAGTACCGGGAGTATTTCGACAAAACAGATACCAATTTTTATTATTATGTATTCAAAGAAGACGGGACAGACACGGAAGTTTTTACCAATGTACAGGAACTGATAAGTCTGAATGACAGGGATGCGGCAGAATTGCAGCTTGCGTCTATGGGACGATATCTCAGTTTTCAGCCTGCGGATTTTTCGTATGAAACCAATACATCGATCCGGGAAGAGCAGGTGAGGAATATCTGGAACAGTTATCGATATGCTTATCCGGATGATACTTCTGTTTATATCGGAATCGATACCGCTTTTTCCAGGCCAGATGCTTTCCGCAGCGCGGAGGAAAGTTATCGTATGGCAGCGCCGGGGTATCTTTTTATTCTGCTCAGTATCTTCTGCGGAATCGGCGCCCTTGTCCTGTTCGGCATTATGACACATATGTCAGGGAAAAAACAGGGGACAGAGGGGATCACACTGCTCTGGTTTGACAGATGGCATACGGAAGTCGCAGGGATGATTGCCGCAGGTATAACAGGAGCGCTGTTTTTTATGACCGGAGTGGCAGCCAGTGAATTGTATTGGGGCAGCGGTGACCGCAGCCGTATGCTGATTACATTGACCCTGGGAACAGCGCTGACCGTAAGTATGTTTTTATTTTTCTGGCTCAGTCTTGTCAGAAGGGTGAAAGCAGGAACATTCTGGAAAAATTTCCTGATTTATTATATTTATCTGAAATGTAAACATTTGATTCTGGCCATTTATGATGACAGCAGGAGCGTGGTTCGTGTCTGGGTGCCGTATCTTTTATTTGTGGGCGCCAATGCCATACTGATCGGGGCAGGAGGCGTATATCCGGCCTTTCTTCTGGATATTCCGGTGGGCATTTTTCTGTACCGCAGCAATAAGATACGTAAGCGGATACTGGAAGGGATCGGAAATATTCGGGACGGGAATCTGGATTATCAGATTGATACGGAACGGATGCATGGAGACAGCCGGATTCTGGCAGAAGCGGTCAACAGCATCGGAAACGGTATTCGTCAGGCTGTGGAAACAAGTGTCAAGGACGAACGGATGAAGGCCGATCTGATTACCAATGTGTCTCATGATATCAAGACACCTCTGACTTCTATTATCAATTATGTGGATCTGATCAAACGGGAGCCGGTGGAAAATGAAAAAATCAAAGGATATCTGGAGGTGCTTGAAAGCAAATCCCAGAGACTGAAACAGCTTACGGAAGATCTGGTGGAAGTATCCAAGATTTCTTCAGGCAATATTGTGCTGCAGTGTGAAAATCTGAATCTGGTGGAACTGATGAACCAGACCATAGGAGAGTTCTCTGAAAAGTTTGAAGAAAGGGGACTGCAGGTGATTGCCAGTATGGAGGAGAAGCCGCTGTTGATCTATGCGGATTCCAGACGGATCTGGCGGGTGATGGAAAATCTTTTTAACAATGTCTGCAAATATGCGATGAAACATACCAGAGTGTATGTGGAATTAAAAGCGCTTAAGGAAGAGAAAGGACCGGGACGGGTGTGGCTTTCGGTTAAGAACATTTCCGAACAGCCTCTGCGGATCGGAGTGGAAGATTTGACGGAGCGTTTTATCCGGGGAGATGTGGCCCGTTCCACAGAGGGCAGCGGACTGGGACTGTCCATTGCCAAAAACCTGACCGAACTGCAGAAGGGCCGGTTGGAAATTATATCGGACGGAGATTTATTTAAGGTTGTGATTACCTTTCCACTTGTGGTATCCTTAAAAGAAAAGGAGTGCGTTGCATGGGAAAGAAAGTAGTCATAGCGGGTCATATCTGTGTGGACATGACTCCGGCAATACCCGGTGAGAAAGTGTCCAGCCTGCATGAGATCATAGCGCCGGGGAAGCTGATTACGGCGGGCGATATTACGATCAGTACCGGAGGGGCAGTGGCCAATACGGGACTTGCCATGAAAATACTCGGTGCGGATGCCACATTGATGGGAAAGATCGGAAAAGACGAGTTTGGAGAGATGGTGTGCCGGGTGCTGCGGCAGTATGGCTGCGAGGACAGTATGATCGTATCTGAGGCGGCAGGTACTTCGTATTCCATTATTCTGGCGATTCCTGGTATTGACCGTATCGTGTTCCACAATCCGGGGGCCAATGATATTTTCTGCCCGGAGGATCTGGATCTGGACCGGATCCGGGAGGCTTCCCTGTTTCATTTCGGGTATCCGCCGATTATAAAATCCATGTATGAGGCGGATGGCGCGGAGCTGGTACGGATGTTCAGAATGATTTCGGAAATGGGCGTACTGACTTCACTGGATATGGCTATGGTGCAGGAACAGACGGAGGCGGGCCGGGCGGACTGGACCAAAATCATAAAGTCAGTGCTGCCCTATACGGATTTCTTTGTGCCCAGTGTGGAAGAACTGCTGATGATGCTGGATCGGGAAAAGTATCATGCCATTCTGGAAAGAAGCGGCGGCAGGGATATTACGGAGGTTATTTCTCTGGAAGAGGACGTAAAGCCGCTGGCGCAGCGATGCATTGATATGGGAGCTGGCTGTGTTCTGATCAAATGCGGCGCACCCGGTTTGTATTACCGGACGGCAGGAAAAGAATTTGCCGGGATGCTGTCGGAGCGGACCGGACATGACTGCAGCGACTGGGCAGAGCAGGAAGGCTTTGAAGACAGTTATGTGCCGGGCAGGATCCGGTCCGCCATCGGAGCGGGAGATACGACCATAGGCGCTTTTCTGACAGCTATGCTGGACGGATATCCTCTGAAACGCTGTCTGCAGCTTGCGGCTGCCACCGGCGCTTCCTGTGTGGAGACTTATGATGCCCTCAGCGGGCTGAAGAGCTTTGCGGAACTGGAAAAGCGGATCGATAACGGCTGGGAAAAGAATCGGCGATAGATGATTCGTAAGGGAAAAGAGAAAAAACAGAGTACGCATCCGAAAGCGAAGTGTACTCTGTTTTTGACTGGACAGTTATAATAAGTATGGGAAGGAAGCCGTTACAGCGCAATTTCTTCCCGTAAATTGTATTTTCTGAGAATGGTCTGTATTTTTTCCGTTGGAGTCATAACATTGTTAAGTGAACTGTCATGATTGGAAAAATCAATGATGGAGGCCAGAAACTTACTCATATCCGCTTCCAGGAAATAGGGTTTGTTCCGGATTTCCGGCGGCAGATAGCAGAGGTTGGTGATGACTGCCCTGTCAAAATAACAGTGTTCATAGGCA
This sequence comes from Lachnospiraceae bacterium, assembly GCA_009774625.1. Lineage (GTDB taxonomy): Bacteria > Bacillota > Clostridia > Lachnospirales > Lachnospiraceae > VSOB01. The sequence continues at coordinate 19,412 of VSOB01000025.1, read as the reverse complement.
TGGTCAAATTTTTTCAGGCCGTTTGTAAACAGGCCGAAGGTGGTACAGAGAAAGACCCGTTTGGCATTCATCTCTTTTAGCTGCTTTGCGGTTTCCAGTATGCTGTCACCGGAAGCGATCATATCATCAATGACAAAGACATCCTTACCGTCGATTCTGTCTCCCAGAAATTCATGAGCGACGATGGGATTTTTGCCGCCGATAATGGTGGAATAGTCCCTGCGTTTGTAAAACATACCGGTATCAATGCCAAGAACACCGGAGAAATAAACGGCGCGGGTCAGTCCGCCCTCATCCGGGCTGATCACAACAGTATGATCTTTGTCAATCATCAGATCCGGCACATTCCGAAGGAGGGCGCGCAGAAACTGATAATGAGATGTAAAATTATCAAAACCGGCAAGCGGTACAGCGTTCTGGACACGGGGATCATGGGCGTCAAAAGTAACGATGTTGGAAACACCCATTGAATATAACTCTTCCAGTGCGATGGCACAGTCCAGAGATTCACGGCCGGAACGTTTATGCTGTCTGCCTTCATACAGAAAGGGCATAATTACATTGATGCGGTGTGCCTTTCCTGCTGCTGCGGCAATCACACGTTTCAGATCCTGATAGTGGTCATCCGGAGACATATGGTTGGTGTAGCCGTTTACCTGATAAGTCATGCTGTGATTGCACACATCCACCAGAATATAAAGATCCTTTCCCCGGACACTTTCATAAAAGATCCCTTTTCCCTCTCCGGAACCGAAGCGGGGGCATTCCACGCTGCACAGGTAACTGCTTTCCGTGTAACCGTGAAAGGCAGGATCGCTTTTCAGAGAATGGTGTATGTTTTGGCGGTATTCCACAAGATAATCGTTGACCCTGCGGCCCAGAGCCTCGGCAGACTGCATGGCTACCAGCTTCAGCGGAGCCACCGGAAGAGCTGACTCCAGTTCTTTGACATTCGGCATGACGACCTCCAAAAAGTGACATGATTCAAAAGTTACTCCCATAATTTTTATAACATTATGTTAGTGACACGTCAAGAAAATTCTAGTAAAATGGAAAATATAGGGTGGCTGGAAAGGAAAACATCAGCATGAAGAAAAAAGGACATGAGATCAAAACCATTTTGGATGGAAGTATCGCCCAGGAAATGGAGCTGGAGCCGGGAGATGTGCTGCTTGCAATCAACGGACAGGAAATCAACGATATTTTTGATTATCAGTACGCCGTTATGGATGAGCAGATCGAGGTTTTGATCCAAAAGCCCTCAGGAGAGGAATGGCTGCTGGAAATTGACAAAGAGTATGAAGAAGATCTGGGTGTGGAATTTGCAAACGGCCTGATGGACGAATATCGCTCCTGCCATAACAAATGTATTTTCTGCTTTATTGACCAGATGCCGAAAGGGATGCGGGAAACGCTGTATTTTAAAGATGATGATTCCAGACTTTCTTTTCTGCAGGGCAATTATGTCACACTGACCAATATGTCAGAACATGACATTGACAGAATCATTCGTTATCGTCTTTCTCCCATTAATATCTCGTTTCAGACTACCAATCCAAAGCTGCGCTGTAAGATGCTGCACAACCGGTTTGCCGGGGATGCGCTTGCCTGGGTGGACAGGCTGTATGAGGGCGGCATCGGGATGAACGGACAGATTGTACTGTGCAGGGGGATCAATGACGGAGCGGAACTGGAGCGGAGCATCCGGGATCTGACAAAGTATATACCGGTGCTGGAAAGTGTGTCGGTGGTTCCGGTGGGTTTGTCCAGATACCGGGAGGGTTTGTATCCGCTGGAGCCTTTTGACAGAGAAGATGCGCTTGCCGTACTGGATATGGTGCATACCTGGCAGGAGCGGCTGTATGCCAGACACGGCCTGCATTTTATCCATGCCAGTGATGAATGGTATATCCTGGCCGGACTGTCTTTGCCGGAAGAGGAGAGGTATGACGGGTATCCTCAGTTGGAAAACGGTGTGGGCATGCTCAGACTGCAGGAGGAAGAATTCCGGACGGCTCTGGAGGAATTAAAAGAGCTGGAGAAACAGGATCGGATGGGGCCTTTGAAAACAGACCGGCCGCGCAGTGTATCTGTTGCCACCGGGCTGCTGGCATATGCGCATGTAAAGGATATGGCAGAGCGGCTGATGGAACGGTTTCCCCATCTGACGATCCAGGTCTATGCCGTGCGCAATGATTTTTTCGGAGAGCAGATCACCGTCTCCGGTCTTTTGACCGGCGGTGATATCATACGACAGTTAACCGGCAGAGAATTAGGAGAGATGCTGTTTCTGCCGCAGAATGTTCTGCGCAGCAAAGAGAGCGTCTTTTTGGATGATGTTACACTGGATCAGCTCGGCAGCGCTTTACAAACCAGGGTAAATATTGTAAAATCAAGCGGACGCGATTTTGCGTGGAAGATGCTGGGACTGGAAGAATCCGGCAAACTATAAGGAGAAGATATGGGCAACTCAAAAAGAAAGCCTGTCGTTGCGGTGGTAGGCAGGCCCAATGTGGGAAAGTCCACATTGTTCAATGCGCTGGCAGGTGAGATGATTTCTATCGTGAAGGATACGCCGGGGATTACAAGGGACCGGATTTACGCGGATGTGACATGGCTGGATAAAACATTCACGCTGATCGATACGGGCGGCATCGAACCGGACAGCAGGGATGTGATCTTATCTCAGATGCGGGAACAGGCGATGATCGCCATGGATACGGCAGATGTGATTCTGTTTATGGTGGATGTGCGTCAGGGACTGCAGGATGCGGATTCCAAGGTGGCCGATCTGCTGCGGCGTTCACAAAAGCCGGTGATTCTGGTGGTAAATAAAACGGATGATTTCGGGAAACTGATGCCGGATGTATATGAATTTTACAATCTGGGTATCGGAGATCCGATTCCGGTTTCTGCGTCAGGACGGCTGGGCATCGGAGAACTGCTGGACCGGGTGATTTCTTATTTTCCGGAAGATACCGGGGAAGAAGAGGAGGACACCAGGCCGAAAATCGCCATTGTGGGGAAGCCCAACGTGGGAAAATCTTCCATTATCAACAAGTTAATCGGGGAAAACCGGGTGATCGTATCCGACGTTGCCGGCACTACGCGGGATGCAGTGGATACAGAGATGGTCCGCAACGGCAGAGAATATGTGCTGATCGATACGGCGGGACTGCGCCGGAAGAATAAAATAAAAGAAGAGCTGGAACGGTATATGATTATCCGTACCGTAGGTGCAGTGGAGCGGGCGGATGTGGCGGTGCTTGTGATTGATGCCAGGGAGGGCGTGACCGAGCAGGATGCCAAGATCGCAGGGATTGCCCATGAACGGGGCAAGGGTGTGATCATCGCGGTCAATAAATGGGATGCCATTGAAAAAGATGACAAGACCATTTATAAGCATACCAACAGGATCCGGGAGGTGCTTTCCTATATGCCTTATGCGGAAATGATATTTATTTCCGCTGCCACCGGGCAGAGGCTTGGAAAGCTCTTTGATCTGATTGATGTGGTGATTGAAAATCATGCGATGCGGGTGGCCACAGGAGTGCTCAATGAGATTATGGCAGAGGCTGTGGCGCTGCAGCAGCCGCCGTCGGATAAAGGCAGACGTCTGAAACTTTATTATATTACGCAGGTGTCGGTTAAACCGCCCACCTTTGTGATTTTTGTCAATGACAAAGAGCTGATGCATTTTTCTTATACAAGATACATTGAAAATAAAATACGGGAAGCGTTCGGATTCCGTGGGACGCCTCTCCGGTTTATCGTCAGAGAAAGGAAGGATAGCTAGGATGGAACGAATTGTATGTCTGCTGATCGGTTATGTGCTGGGGAATTTCCAGACCGCTTATATCTACGGAAGGCTGCACGGTGTGGATATACGGCAGATGGGAAGCGGCAATGCAGGGACCACCAATACCCTGCGGGTGTTCGGCGCAAAGGCCGGTCTGCTGGTTTTTGTGGGGGATGTGCTGAAATGTGCCATAGCCGTGATACTGGCAAGGGTGCTGTTCGGCCAAAATCGGCCGGATATCCAATATCTTCTGATGCTGTATGCGGCGGCCGGCGCCATACTGGGGCATAATTTCCCCTGTTATCTGGGATTTCGGGGCGGCAAGGGGATTGCTGCCACGGCAGGATTGATCGCGGCGTTTCATCCGATGTTTATTCCGGTAGGGATCGTATTGTTTTTTTCCGTGTTTGTTACCACCCATTATGTGTCCCTGGGTTCGCTTCTGGTATATGCCGGTTTTATGACACAGCTTGTCATTATGGGACAGATGGGTATGTTCGGCATGGAGCAGGCAGCGCTGCTGGAGCTCTATGGCGTGGGTGCTTTTCTGACGATTATGGCATATGTGAAGCACAGAACCAATATCATGCGTCTGATCAGAGGAGAAGAAAGAAAAACATATCTCTCCAAAAAAAATCAGGTTTAACAGGACAGGGAGGACATGAATATGACATCAATTGGTGTAATCGGAGCAGGCAGCTGGGGTACCGCGCTGGCGCTGCTGCTGTATCATAACGGACATAAGGTGACACTTTGGTCCGCTTTGGAAGATGAGGTGACATTGCTTCGGACGAAACGGGAAAATCCGGATAAGCTGCCTGGCGTAAAGCTGCCGGAGGATATGCCGGTGACTTCTGATTTGAACGAGGCCGTTGAAGGGATGGATATGCTGGTCCTGGCAGTGCCGTCCCCCTTTGTGCGCAGTACGGCGCAGCGGATGAAAACACTGGTAAGTCAGGATCAGGTGATCGTGAATGTGGCCAAGGGAATCGAGGAAGCGTCTCTGATGACATTGTCCCAGGTGATACAGGAAGAAATCCCTCAGGCCAGGATCGCAGTCATGTCAGGGCCTTCCCATGCGGAGGAAGTGGGAAAAGGGATTCCCACCACGATCGTAGTGGGCGCCAGAAGCAGAAAGACGGCGGAGTATGTACAGGGACTGTTTATGAGCGAGGTATTCCGGGTGTATACCAGTCCGGATGTGCTGGGAATCGAGCTGGGTGCGGCGCTGAAAAATGTGGTGGCGCTGGCAGCAGGTATTGCGGACGGTCTGGGATACGGAGACAATACCAAAGCGGCGCTGATCACCAGAGGGATCGCAGAGATAGCGAGACTGGGGACGGCTATGGGCGGGAAGGTGGAAACTTTTGCCGGGCTTTCCGGTATCGGGGATTTGATCGTTACCTGTGCCAGCATGCATTCCAGAAACAGGCGGGCCGGTATCCTGATCGGAAAGGGCAGCAGTTATGAGGAGGCCATGCAGGAAGTGAAGATGGTGGTGGAAGGTGTCCACTGTGCCAGAGCGGCGCTTTTGCTGGCCGGAAAATACCAGGTTTCCCTGCCTATCATTGAGCAGGTGAATGAAGTGCTGTTTCATGGGAAACGGGCGGATGAGGCGGTCAGGGATCTGATGCTGCGGGATAAAAAAATAGAAAATTCGGATATTCCCTGGGAATAAAAGTCAGGTTCCCTGTCGGGAGCTTAAAGTGATAGAAGGAGAAGAGTATGGCGGAAAACAATTTTACAAGTACAAAGGAATATGTGGCTTCCCAGGAGCTGATGGCGAGTGTGAATGTGGCGATTGCTCTGCAGAAACCTCTGCTGATTAAAGGGGAGCCGGGAACCGGCAAGACAATGCTGGCGGAAGCAGTGGCAAAATCCCTGGGGAAACGTCTGATTATCTGGAATATCAAATCCACCACCAAGGCCCAGGACGGCCTGTATGTGTATGACACGATCCAGCGTCTGTATGACGGACAGTTCGGGGAGGAAGGTGTGGATGATATTTCCCGTTACATCAAGCTGGGCAAGCTGGGGGAAGCGTTTGACAGCGATGAACAGGTGGTACTGCTGATTGACGAGATCGACAAGGCCGATCTGGAGTTTCCAAACGATCTGCTCTGGGAGCTGGATCAGATGGAATTTTACATTCATGAGACGAAACGTACGGTCAGGGCAAAACAGAGGCCCATTGTGATCATCACCTCCAATGCAGAAAAAGAGCTGCCGGATGCATTTCTGCGCAGATGTATTTTCCACTACATTGCCTTTCCGGATGCCGCGCTGATGGAAGAGATCGTAAAGGTACATTATCCTCAGATCGAAGCGTCTGTTCTTAAAAACGCGATGGAGGCATTTTATGATATCCGTTCCATGAGGGATATCCGCAAGAAACCCAGCACTTCCGAGCTGATCGACTGGGTAAACGCTCTGCAGATCGGCGGTATTCCGGCAGACAGAATCAGAGCGGAGCTTCCGTTTATCGGTGTTGTGGTGAAAAAGGATGAGGATTTGCAGACCGTGCTTCATCGGGCGGATTAAACGAAAGAACGGGGGTTGTATGTTTCAGAAATTTTTTGATGTATGCAAGGCAAAGGGGCTGAAGATCACACTGAGTGAATGGCTGACTTTGCAGGAAGCTCTGGATAAGGGGCTGGCAGGCAGCTCCCTGACCGGGTTTTATTATCTTTCCCGGATGATTCTGGTAAAGAGCGAAGTGGAATTTGATAAATTTGATATGGCGTTTGAAGAGTGCTTCAAAGGCGTGATGTCGGAAAATGCACTGACCAGTCAGATGCTCCGCTGGCTCAATAAGGAAGAGATGAATGAACTGCTGCAGATCGAAGAGAAACAGTGGCTGAATCAACTGGAAGAGATCCGGGTGGACAAGGAGGATGTGGAACAGAAATTCAAGGACCGTCTGAAGGATCAGGACAGCGAGCACAATGGCGGGAGTTTTTGGATCGGGACGATGGGAAAGACATCTTTCGGAAATACCGGCGGCAACATCGGTGGTGTGCGTGTGGGAGGCCAGACCGGTTACCAGTCTGCCTTTGCTGTGATCGGTGACCGGAAGTTCCGGGACTTTCGGGACGATCGAGTGCTGGATAACCGGCAGTTTCAGCAGGCCCTGCGGCGTCTGCGCCAGTTTTCCACCCGTCTGGACATTCCCAAAACGGAGCTGGATATCAACGGCACCATTGACAAGACCTGCAACAATGGAGGCTGCCTGCAGATCGTGATGGAAAAGCCCAGGAAAAATGCGGTGAAACTGCTGCTTCTGATGGATTCGGGCGGCACGATGATTCCTTACACCAGACTGCTGAATGAGCTGTTCCAGTCGGTGAATAAGTCCAATCATTATAAAGACGTGAAAGTTTATTATTTTCATAACTGTATTTACAGCCATGTGTATAAGACACCGGAATGCGAAAACGGTGACTGGATCGAGACAGAATGGATGTTCCGCAATCTGGACAGTGATTATAAAGTGATTATTGTGGGAGATGCAGCTATGGCGCCGGAGGAGCTTTATTCCACCAGCGGCAACTACAGAGGTCCTAACGGCGGACTGTCCGGTATGGACTGGCTGCTGCTCATGAAAAAGCATTATAAAAAGATTGTGTGGATGAATCCCAAGATGGCGCCGGGAAAAGCGCCCTGGAGAGAAGCGGAGACGGCAGTCAAGGAAGTCTTTCCCATGTATAAGCTGACTGTGGACGGCCTGAACCGGGCTATGACAGTATTGATGACACAGGCAAAGCGCTGAATCTGCCGGAAGATTTTCTGGTGCGGCGGGAGAAGAATGCCGGATTCGGTCATAAATCAGATTCCCCTTTCATACATTACAGTAAGTATGGAAGGGGTAATTTTATGGATGCAAAACAGGAATATGATTTATACAACGATATAAAATTCCGGTGCGGCGGTGAAATTTATCTTGGCGTGGTGGGACCTGTGCGGACCGGAAAATCTACCTTTATCAAAAGATTTATGGATTTGATGGTGCTGCCTTATATGATGGATGAACATGCCAGAGTGCGGGCGCAGGATGAGCTGCCCCAGAGTTCCGGCGGCAGGACGATTACCACAACGGAGCCTAAGTTTATTCCGAAGGAAGCGGCCGGTGTGACCTTAAGCGGCGGTGTGGATGTGCGGGTAAGGCTGATCGACTGTGTGGGATATATGGTGGACGGCGCAGTGGGACATATGGAAGAGGATACGGAACGGATGGTGAAAACTCCTTGGTTTGAAAAGGAGATTCCGTTTACTCAGGCTGCGGAAATCGGAACCAGGAAGGTGATCAGCGAACATTCCACCATAGGCATCGTAGTGACGACAGATGGCAGTTTCGGAGAGCTGCCCAGAGAAAATTACATAGAAGCAGAAGAAAGAACGATCGGAGAGCTGAAAAAGCTGAAAAAGCCCTTTGTTGTGCTTTTGAATACGGAAAAGCCCTATTCGGCAGATGCGAAGAGGCAGGCACAGGAGATGACAGAGCAATATGGGGTTTCCGTGCTGCCTGTCAATTGTGAGCAGTTAAAGGAAAGTGATATTTATCACATTCTGGAAAATGTGCTGTATGAGTTCCCGCTTTCCATGATTGAATTTTATCTGCCCAAATGGGTGGAAATGTTGCCGATTACCCATCCGCTGAAAGCGGATATTATAGAACAGATCAGCAATCTGGTAAAGGATATGGACACCATCCGGGATGCGATGGAACATCCCATTGTTTTGAGCAGCGACTATGTGAAACGCTGTAAAATGGACGGTATCTGTATGGCGGACGGTACGATCAGGGTGGTACTGGAAGTAGAGGAGACCTATTATTACCAGATGCTGAGTGAGCTGATCGGAGAGGAAATCACCGGTGAGTACCATCTGATCTCTGTGATGAAAGAGCTGGCCCAGATGAAGAAAGAATATGTGAAGGTGCTGCATGCCATTGAATCTGTCCGTGCCAGAGGTTATGGAGTGGTGACACCGGAACGGGAGGAAATCACACTTGCCACACCGGAGGTGATCCGCCACGGCAACAAATTCGGCGTGAAGATCAAAGCAGAAAGTCCTTCCATCCATATGATACGGGCCAATATCAAGACAGAGATCGCGCCGATCGTGGGAACCCAGCAGCAGGCAGAGGATCTGATCCGTTATATATCCGATGCGGGCAGCACAGAAGACGGTATCTGGGAAACCAATATTTTCGGGAAAACGGTGGAACAGCTTGTCAATGACGGGATTTCAGGGAAGATTGCCATGATTGGAGATGAAAGTCAGGTGAAACTGCAGGAAACCATGCAGAAGATTGTCAACGACTCCAATGGCGGTATGGTCTGTATTATTATTTAGCAGGTATTTCGAAGAGCAGAACACAAAAAGAGAAGAAATGTTGTATCAGGGGCTGCCATTCATTATGTTTCCGGCTGATGGCAGCCCTGTCCTTGCTTATTTTATATGGCAGTATTCTCAGTTTTATTGACTGTTTGTCATGCAGTAGTGGGTGTAATATGCAGCCAGATCATTGCCATAAGCCTGCACCAGATCGGGATTGGCTGTCTGATAAGCCCATACGTTAAAGTCGGCACAGCCCTGTCTGCCCTCCTGCATGCCTGCGGTCAGAAAATGCTGAAACAGAAGTGCGGCGTCTGTTCCGTATACGGCAGCTACATCCGGATTGGCGGCTGCATAAAATGCCGCATCGAACACAAGGGTGTAATCAACAGCGGGAACGGATATTTCCGCAGACGGCGTTTCCGGCACTTCTGATATCGTAGGAACAGTCGGCTGCGGCTGCGATGTGGGCTGGGCAGGAGTATCATAAGGACAGATACCTCCTTCATGAAGATGGGCCGGATATCCGTGATGATAATGATAGGAACCCAGGCCGCTCTTATTTTTATAGTCATGATGGCCGCCATAAGCGTCTGTTCTTCCGGAATGGGCAGATACGGTGAGTGTGGTGCCCGGACCGGTGATGCAGGCAAGGGCCAGAAGCAGAGTCAGGCCATAGGCTGACAGTCGTTTTGTTATTTGTTTCATTTGTTTCATTGGGGTTCCTCCTTTGTATTGTAAATTTTATGCTTTGCATAGGCTGTTCAGATGCTGAAAAAAGTCCGGATAGGAAATGGCCACGCAGCCGCTTTCCGGGATATGAGTTTCGCCTTCGGCGCCAAGCGCCGCCACAGCAAAGCTCATGGCGATCCGGTGGTCGTCATGGGCATCTATTACGGCACCGTGGAGGGGACGGCCTCCGTGGATGATCATACCGTCCTGTGTGCCTTCTATGTCACAGCCCATTGCACGCAGGTTGGTGACGATGCTGTCGATCCGGTTGGATTCTTTTACTTTCAGCTCAGCGGCATCACGGATGACGGTAGTGCCTTCTGCAAAGGCTGCCATAACTGCCAGCGCCGGCAGTTCGTCAATCAGAGCGGGGATCAGGCTGCCGCCGATTTCTGTGCCGTGAAGGGCGGCAGAGCGGATACGCAGATCCGCAGACGGTTCGCCGTCTCCGGAACAGAGATTTTCCAGGGTGATATCGGCGCCCATGGCTTTGGCTGCTTTCAGCATACCGTCTCTGGTAGGATTGATGCCCACATTCCGTATCAGGATGTCTGATCCGGGCAGGACGGAGCCGGCGGCGATAAAATAAGCGGCAGAAGAAATATCTCCCGGCACTGAAATCGTCTGTCCGGTCAGCGGGGTACCGGGCTGCAGGACTACGGTGGTTTCTTCTGTATGGAGGTCGGCGCCGAAACGCCGCAGCATAAGCTCGGAATGGTTTCTGCTGAGGCAGGGTTCCGTCACCTTTGTGATGCCGTCGGCATATAGCCCGGCCAGCAGGATGGCGGACTTTACCTGGGCGGATGCCACCTGTGTGGTGTAGTGGATACCGTGCAGGGGAGAGCCTTTGATCAACAGGGGGGCACAGCCGTTATTGTGTTCGCTTTGGATATCGGCTCCCATTTGGGACAGTGGCTCTATAATCCGTTTCATGGGACGTTTCCGGATGGAAGCATCCCCGGTCAGCCGGGTGGAAAAGCTCTGGGCAGACAGGATTCCGGAAATCAGTCTGGCCGTGGTTCCGCTGTTGCCCACATCCAGTGTGGAGGAAGGGGGCTGCAGGCCGTGAAGGCCCCTTCCATGTACGATCACATGGCCTGGCCCCGGTTTTCTGATATCCACACCCAGTTTCCGGAAACAGTCTATTGTGGAAAGACAGTCTGCCCCTTCCAGAAAATTGGTGATTTCAGAGGTGCCTTCTGCCAGAGAAGCGAACATAATGCTTCGATGGGAGATGGATTTGTCTCCAGGAACCGATACGGTTCCCTGTAGTTTGGATACTTGATGAAATTTCATACCGTTTTCCTTTCCGTTTCAGCCGTTTGTATGGTTTTGTTTGTATTATTTCTTTTCATGAATGCCATAGCCCTTGCTTCGCAGAATGGAGGAGGCGGTACGCATTCCCTCTTCGTCGTAAAATTCAATGCGCAGTACACCCTCTTCCAGTTCCCGGTTGTGGGCAATGCCTATATTTTTAATATTGATGCCGTTCAGCGCCAGGATCGTGGCGATAGATGCCAGTGCACCTGGTTCGTCGGCAATGTCGATCTGGAAAGAAAATACTTTTTTGATAGGGCCGCTGGAGGCTTCTATAAAAGAATCCCGATAGATGCGGGCCCGGTCAAAAAAGTCATAGATTTCGCCTGCATCGCCGGTAGATATCTGCTCTTTGATGCAGCGAAGGATTTCTATGTAACGATCCAGAAGTGTCAGGATGTTTTCTTGGTTGGACAGACAGATCTGCTGCCACATGGCAGAGGAGGACGAGGCGATGCGGGTGATGTCCTTGAAGCCGCCTGCTGCAATCAGTTTCATAATGCCTTCTTCCGAATCAGAGCTTTTGACCAGATTGACAAGAGAGGCAGCTATAACATGAGGAAGGTGGCTGACCGCCGCTGTCACATAGTCATGGACTGTATTGGAGAGCACCAGAGGGATGGCTCCGATGGAAACTACCAGTTCCTGATACAGGCGCAGTTTTTCCTCTGAAACGGACTGGGTGGGGGTCAGGATATAGTAGGCGTTTTCCAGAAGCTGTGATTTGGAATTGACATAGCCGCATCGTTCGCTGCCTGCCATGGGATGGCCGCCGATAAACAGATGTTCCAGTCCCAGTGCCGTAATCTGTCTGTGAATGCCTGTTTTAACGCTTCCCACATCGGTAAGGATACAGTCTTTGGGAAGATGGGGGGCAAGGAGCCGCAGGTTTTCATCATTGTGGGATACGGGCGCGCACAGAAACAGAATATCACAGCTAGAAAAGGTATGATCCGGCTGATCGGATATCACATCGGCGATCCCTTCTTCTCTGGCCAGACGAAGTGTGTCCTGGCTGGCGTCACAGGCATATATGGTAATTTCTTTATATTTTTCTTTCAGCGCTTTGGCGATAGAACCGCCGATCAGGCCCAGGCCGATAAAGCCGCAGGAAATTGCTTTCATAAGAATCCCTTTCTGGTATCATCATATAAGAGATGAATGACCATCAACAATATAGCACGTTGAAGTGTGAACGTCAATGTACCGGCAACTATTTTATGACGTAGAGAAAAGCTGGTGATTTTGTGCAAAATTACTTGTAATTGACGATGGAATTTAGTAGAATATTCACATGGGGAATGTGAAAGGATCAGTATTCCTGTAAATCTTGGCAGATACCCAAAACAGCATAAATGGAGGGAATTTAATATGAATGTTTACACAACTGACAAAATTCGCAACGTAGTATTACTGGGACATGGCGGTGCGGGAAAGACCTCTCTGGCAGAAGCAATGGCATATCTGGCAGGCCTCACGTCCAGAATGGGAAAGGTGACAGATGGCAATACCGTCAGCGATTTTGGAAAAGAAGAGCAGAAGCGGAAATTTTCCATCAGTACTTCTGTGATTCCGTTGGAATGGGAAGGCGCCAAGATTAACATTTTAGATACGCCGGGATATTTTGATTTTGTAGGAGAAGTGGAAGAGGCGGTCAGTGCGGCGGATGCGGCTGTGATTGTGGTTTCCGGTAAGGCCGGCATGGAAGTGGGTACGGAAAAAGCATGGGAGCTATGTGAGAAATATAAACTGCCCCGTATGGTATTTGTAACGGATATGGATGTGGACAATGCTTCCTACAGACAGGTAGTGGAGGATATGACCAATAAATACGGCAAAAAGATGGCGCCGTTCCACCTGCCGATCCGTGAAAATGAAAAATTTGTAGGATATATCAATGTCATCAGTGAGACAGGCCACAGATGGAAAGACAAAGAAGTGGTTGACTGCGAGATTCCGGAGTACAGTAAGGCCAATCTGCAGGTTTGCCGGGATACACTGGTGGAATCCGTTGCGGAAACCAGTGAAGAGTTTATGGACCGGTACTTTGCAGGGGAAACATTCTCCGAGGCGGAGATACGTGCTGCAGTCCGCCTCAACGTTATGGATGGTACGATTGTGCCCATGTCGATGGGTTCCAATATACTCTGCCAGGGTGTATACACACTGCTGGATGATATCGTAAAATATTTCCCCAGCCCGGAAAACAGAGAGATCGCGGGCGTAAACATGAAGAGCAATGAAGTATTCCAGGCGGATTATGATTTCTCCAAGGCAAAATCTGCCTATATTTTCAAGACGATCGTGGATCCTTTTATCGGCAAATACTCTCTGGTCAAGATCTGTTCGGGTGTATTCAAGTCTGATGATGTGATCTACAATCAGGATAAGGATACAGAAGAGAAAGTAGGCAAACTGTATGTGATGCAGGGCAACAAGCCTATCGAAGTACAGGAGCTTCATGCCGGTGATGTGGGGGCGATTGCCAAGCTGACCGCAGCAAGGACCGGAGATACCCTGTCCACCAAAGCGGCGCCGATCCGCTATGGCAAGACGGAGATTTCCGTTCCGTACACATATATGCGTTATCATGCAAAGAACAAAGGGGACATTGATAAGATTTCACAGTCTCTGCAGAAGATGATGCATGAAGATCTGACTCTGAAAGCTGTCAACGACAGTGAGAACAGACAGACGCTGCTCTATGGTATGGGAGATCAGCATCTGGATATAGTGGCAAGCAGGCTTCTGAACGAGTATCGGGTTGAGATCGAACTTTCCAAACCGAAGGTGGCATTCCGTGAAACCATACGGAAGAAATCGGATGTGGAATATAAGTATAAGAAACAGTCCGGCGGACACGGACAGTATGGTCATGTGAAGATGCGCTTTGAAAGCTCCGGCAACCTGGAGGAGAGCTTTGAATTTTCCCAGGAAGTTGTGGGCGGCGCCGTTCCCAAAAACTATTTCCCGGCAGTGGAAAAGGGTTTGCAGGAATCTGTGCTCAGAGGACCGCTGGCTGCTTATCCTGTAGTGGGCGTAAAGGCTGTTTTATATGACGGTTCCTATCATCCGGTGGATTCTTCCGAGATGGCTTTCAAGATGGCAACCATTCAGGCGTTTAAAAAAGGCTTTATGGAAGCACAGCCTATTTTGCTTGAGCCTATCGCTTCCCTGAAGGTTACGGTTCCGGATCAGTATACCGGTGATATCATGGGCGATCTGAACAAACGCAGAGGCCGGGTGCTGGGGATGAATCCTCTGGCAGGCGGCAGGCAGGTGATAGAAGCGGATATTCCTATGACCGGTTTGTTCGGTTATTGCACGGATCTGCGTTCCATGACAGGAGGACGGGGCGTATATTCCTATGAGTTTGCACGTTACGAGCAGGCGCCTTCCGATGTACAGGAGAAAGAAGTGGCAGAGAGAGCGGCCAAAGTGGCGGAGAATGCGGATCTGTAATACCGGGGTTCAAAAGCGAAAAATCAGATGGATATGGATGTCCGGGGAAAAGAAGAGGGATTTCTTTTCCCCGGCTTTCTATTGTAGCGGCAGAATTTTAAGAAATATTTTACAGACGGGCTTTGGAATATGTAGTATAATTTTCCACATACTAAATGACATAAGGGCAAGAAGGATGGCAGTGTATGAAAAAGATGACAAGGAACTTGATATTTTTGACAGCAGGTATTCTGGCGGCAGGGATTTTGTATTATATTTATCTGCCTGCGGTTAATATCCATTCGGCAAACTTCTGGTTTTTTATAATGGGCATGCTGGTGGTCGGCATGCTGATTTATGGGGTGAAAAAGGCAGGAAGGCAGTTCTGGCTGTCGGAGGGCCGGCATCTGCGCCTGAATCTGGACTTCAAAGAGATGAAGGGACTGAAGTATATGGGGATTTTGCTGATTGCGGTGTTTCTCATATATCTTCTGGGCAGTATCCTGTCCTCACCGATTATCAATGCAGAAAAATACCAGCAGCTTCTGACCATAGAGGAGCGCAATTTTACAGACGATATCCAGGAGGCCGATTATAATACGATCCCGCTTCTGGACAAAGGATCGGCGGCGCTTCTGGGAAACCGGAAAATGGGAAGCCTTGTGGATATGGTGTCTCAGTTTGAAGTGAGCAACGATTATACGCAGATCAATTACCAGGGAAAGCCGGTGCGGGTAACGCCACTGTCCTATGCCAGCCCCATCAAATGGCTGACCAATCACAGAACGGGTATTCCTGCTTATATTCTGATCGATATGGCAACCCAGGATACGGAATGTGTCAAGCTGTCGGAAGGGATCAGGTATTCCAAATCCGAATATTTTAACCAGAATCTGTACCGGCATCTGCGTTTCCGTTATCCGACCTATATATTCGACGATCAGCTCTTTTTTGAGATAGATGAAGAAGGAACGCCTTATTGGGTATGTCCGGTAAAAAAGTTCAACATCGGGCTGTTTGGAGGGCAGACGGTAGGAAATGTGGTACTCTGTAATGCAGTGACAGGGGAATGTGTGGACTATCCTGTGGAGGATGTGCCCCAGTGGGTGGATAAGGTGTATTCTGCCGAACTTCTGACCCGGCTTTATGACTATTCGGGGATTCTCAAACATGGGTTTTTTAACAGTGTGCTGGGACAGCGGGATTGTCTCCAGTCTACCAACGGATACAATTATATTGCGCTGGAAGATGACGTATGGGTGTATTCCGGGGTCACGTCTGTCAGCGGAGATCAGTCCAATGTGGGTTTTGTGCTGATGAATCAGCGCACGATGGAGACAAGATTTTATAAAGTGGAAGGGGCTATCGAGGATTCGGCGATGTCGTCGGCGGAAGGACAGGTGCAGAATCTGGGGTATGTGGCTACGTTCCCGCTGCTTTTGAACATAGCGGATGAACCTACCTATTTTATGGCACTGAAGGATGCTTCCGGCCTGGTGAAAAAATATGCTATGGTGAATGTGCAGAAATATCAGTGGGTGGCCATCGGCGATACCATACAGGAATGTGAAAAAAGCTACAGTGAGCTTTTGAATACAAATGGGATCGTCAGTCAGAATGCGGACCGGGTAAAATCCATTTCGGGCAGGATAGAAGCGATCGCCCCGGTGGTGATTGAGGGAACTACACATTATTATGTATGTCTGACAGGCACGGAGGATATATTTGATGTGGATCTGTCAGATGAGACGCTGCTGGGCATCATCAGATATCAGACAGGAGAGCAGATTACTTTGGGATATATGGAAGGATACGGCCTTCACAGCGTTAAGGAGATTCACTGAGCGGCTAAGCGGAAAGCCGCCGGGATGCCGGGTTAAAACCGGGGCAGTGTATAGGGCAACTGGCAGGATTTACCTTCTGGGAAAAGGCGGCTGCGGTTGACAAAATCTGATAAACTACGTAAACTAAAAGTAGGAATTGTCTGGAAAGGAGAGATTGCATGGGGAAAACTGGGAGAAGGATAGTGGCAATGGCAATGGCTTTTGCCGTATGCCTGACAGGCTTTTTGCCGATGACTGCAAAAGCCAAGGTTCCGGAGGTGAGACATACGCCTGACTGGACCAAATCGTCTGCGGTGTGGCAGGTAAGTGAAGGGGTTACGGCTTATATTAAGGACGGGGTACTGTATTTTGAGGGCAATGGTGTGATCCCTGATTATACCAATGACAACCTGGCAGAGCGTCCGTGGCATACTTCCGTTTTCGGTACAGTTGTGGTGGGAGCCGGCATTACGGATATAGGGACGAGAGCCTTTGCGGAGTTTGGTAATTTACGGTATTTCTTCATTCCGAGCACCACCTTTATTTCCAACAGCACGGTATTTCATAAGATTGACAGCAAACCGGTCATCCGTATTCAGGGAAGCGAAGAGACTACCAGAATGATCGGAGATAAGATCCCGTATACCAGCCTTGACAGTTGGGCGGCTGTTGCGCAGGGCACTTCTTTTAATACTCTGTATGTGGTGGACGACGGCGCGATGAAAGCGGCTTTCAGGCAGAAAACCTATCCCAATATCGAGCGGGTATACAGTGCGGACAATCCGGATATCGATCAGCCCACCAAGCTGAGAGAAAATGACGGCGAACAGCTTCAGCCCTTTACTTCTCCGCTGCGGTTTGCACCGGGATATGAGATGACGGGACGGGCAGTTACATCCAGAATCATCAAACCGGGTGTGGAGTATTTGAATGTGATTGCCTGGTATCTGAACAATACGTATCCCGATTATACCTATGGCCAGACCTATTCCAATATGGTAACGATGGGCGATCAGGTGTATGAGGCGTTTGATGAGACGAAACAGTATCAGCTTCAGATTCCGGCAGGGATGCAGAGTCCGGGCAGAGAATTTAAGGTGATCCAGATCGTGGACGGACAGCCTACAGTACTGGAGGATCTGGACAGTTCTGATACGTCCGTTACTTTTGCCACAAGCCGGGGCAGTTTTCATTACAGCATTATTTACAGATAAAAGCAGCGGAAAAAAGTAAAAAGCAGAAAACAGCAGTATACAGACAAATAAATCATAAAATACGAAACGGTACAGCATACGCTTTGGCCTGCGGGCTTTGCGTATGCTGTTTGTTTTGCTGTATACCCGCTGCAGGCGGAGAATTGAGCAAAGCGGGAAGATATACTTGACAATCCTTTTAGGGAAAACTAAAATGAGAGAAGCTAGGAGGAATGGAAAATGGCAATACCTTACAATCACAGAGAAATAGAAGAAAAATGGAGAAAGGAATGGGAAGCGCATCCGATTAATATAGATGACGGAAAGAAACCGAAGTATTATTGTCTGGATATGTTCCCCTATCCTTCCGGGAAAGGGCTGCATGTGGGGCATTGGAGAGGGTATGTGATTTCTGATGTCTGGAGCCGTTATAAGATGCTGAACGGAGGACACTACATTATTCATCCTATGGGATGGGATGCATTCGGGCTTCCTGCGGAGAATTTCGCCATTAAGATGGGAGTGCATCCGGCAAAGTCCACGGCAGAGAATATTGCGAATATCAAAAAGCAGATCAATCAGATCGCGGCTTTGTATGACTGGGATATGGAAGTCAATACCACGGATCCGGGATTTTACAAATGGACGCAGTGGATTTTTGTAAAAATGTTTAAAGAAGGTCTTGCCTATGAAAAAGAGATGCCGATCAACTGGTGTCCTTCCTGTAAGACTGGTCTTGCAAATGAAGAAGTGGTAAACGGCAAGTGCGAACGCTGCAATGCGGATGTGACCAAAAAGAATCTGAAGCAGTGGATGCTGAAGATCACCAAATATGCGGACCGTCTGCTGGCGGATCTGGACAAACTGGACTGGCCGGAAAAGGTCAAGAAGATGCAGGCGGACTGGATCGGCAAATCCTATGGGGCAGAAGTGGATTTCCAGGTGGAGGGAAAAGAAGAAAAGATCACAGTATATACCACCAGGCCGGATACGCTGTATGGCGCTACTTTTATGGTATTGGCGCCGGAGCATAAGATGGCGGCAGGGCTTGCAGTGCCTGAGACAAAAGATGCAGTGGATGGGTATATTTATGAGGCTTCTCTGAAATCCAATGTGGACAGACTGCAGGACAAAGATAAAACAGGTGTCTTTACCGGCAGCTATGCAGTCAATCCGTTAAATGGCGCCAGAGTACCCATCTGGCTGTCGGACTATGTATTGGCGGATTATGGCACCGGCGCCATTATGTGTGTGCCTGCCCATGATGACAGAGATTTTGAATTTGCAAAGAAATTTCAGATACCCATTATACAGGTCATTGCCAAAGACGGAAAAGAAATTGAAAACATGACGGAGGCGTATACGGAAGCCAGCGGTGTGATGATTAATTCCGGGGAATGGAACGGGATGGAAAGCGCCGTTTTGAAAAAAGAAGCGCCTATGATGATAGAAAAACGGGGACTTGGCAGAAAAACAGTGAATTATAAACTGCGTGACTGGGTATTTTCCAGACAACGCTACTGGGGGGAGCCGATTCCGATTGTGCATTGTCCCAAGTGTGGCTGCGTACCGGTTCCGGAGGAAGAACTGCCGCTCCTGCTTCCGGAAGTGGAATCTTATCAGCCCACAGGTACAGGAGAATCGCCGCTGGCCGCAATCGAAGAGTGGGTCAATACCACATGTCCTGCATGCGGGGCGCCGGCCAGACGGGAAACCAATACCATGCCTCAGTGGGCAGGTTCCTCCTGGTATTTCCTGCGTTATGTGGAC